>SCSO01000440.1 GCA_004297865.1 Legionella sp. | reverse complement strand
AATAAAAACCGCGCGGTATTGCGAATACGACGATAAGCATCGGCATTACGTTTGATAATTTCTTCAGAAATACTCACTTCATTACGATAATCAGTAGAAGCAACCCAAAGCCGTAAAATATCTGCTCCGTGTTGATTAATGAGTTTGTCTAAGGCCACATAGTTCCCTTTAGATTTAGAGAGCTTACGACCCTCTGCATCAACAGTATACCCGTGCGTTAATACCGTTTTATAAGGTGCTACTCCATACATAGCGACTGAGGTCGTTAATGAAGAGTTAAACCAACCACGATGTTGATCAGACCCTTCAAAATAAACATCCGCAGGAAATTGCAAACTATTATTTTGCTTAAGTACACAATAATGTGTAACTCCAGAATCTAACCACACATCCATAGTGTCAGTGATCTTGTCGTAGTGCTCAGCATCTTCACCAATTAATTCTTTAGCATCCATCTCAAACCAGGCATCAATACCGGATTTTTCAATGACGGTAGCGACCTTTTCAAGGATTTCCAAAGTATTAGGATGTAATTCTCTAGTGCTGCTATGCACAAATAATGGCATGGGTGTGCCCCATGCTCTTTGACGAGAAATACACCAATCGGGACGAGTGTCTACCATACTATGAATACGAGCTTTACCCCAATCAGGAACCCAATTCACCTTATCAATTTGCCCCATTATTTCCTGACGCAAGTGGTTTTGATCCATTGAGATAAACCATTGTGGCGTTGCCAGGAAAATCATTGGCGATTTATGACGCCAACAATGCGGATAACTATGACGAATAGATTCTTCTGCCAAAAGCACTGAGTGGTCTTTTAATACTTGTAAAATCGCATCATTGGCTTTTAAAACAGAAAGACCTGCAAATAACTCCACATCGTCTGCATAACAACCATTCGCTTTAACTGGATTAATTAAAGGAAGTTGATAGAGCTTACCTACCACATAATCGTCTGGACCATGAGCAGGTGCAGTGTGAACACAACCGGTACCAGAATCGGTGGTAACATGTGCACCTAGAATCACTGGCACTTCACGTTGATATAGGGGATGTTGTAATTTTAATAACTCAAAAGCTTGTCCTTTGACTTTACCTTTATCGCTATAATTGGTAATGCCATAACGAGTCATTGTGGCTTCAATTAAATCCGTGGCAATAACGAAATAACGTTGGTCCGTTTCGATTAATGAATAATCAACCTCTGCATGCAAACAAACCGCCTCATTCGCAGGCAAGGTCCAGGGAGTCGTCGTCCATATGGGTAATACCACTGGCTTAGATCCTTGAATTTTAAAATGCTGCAAAAATTCTTCGGGTTTTACTGCTGTAAACGCCACATCAATAGAGGGCGAGGTTTTATCTTCGTATTCAACTTCTGCTTCTGCCAAAGCAGATCCACAATCAATACACCAATAAACCGGCTTAAAGCCTTGTTGTAAATGACCGTTTTTGATAATTAAACCTAAAGCCCTAACAATATTTGCTTCGTATTGATAATCCATAGTGACATAAGGATTCTGCCAATCGCCAAAAACTCCTAAACGCTGGAACTCTTCTAATTGAATATCAATTTGACTAGCAGCATATTCTCTACATTTAGCCCGAAACTCTCGAGCACTGAGCTTGGTACCTGCCTTTCCTTCTTTTTTCTCAACGTTCAATTCTATAGGTAACCCATGGCAATCCCAGCCTGGAACAAAAGGTGCATCATAGCCAGAGAAAGACTTCGATTTAACGATGATATCCTTAAGAATTTTATTCAGTGCATGGCCGCAATGAAGATGTCCATTGGCATAAGGAGGACCGTCATGGAGAATAAAGCGCTTATCTCCAGCATGAGTCTTACGAATTTGCTCATAAATACCATTGGCCTGCCATTGGGCAAGCATTTCTGGTTCGCGGGTTGCAAGACTAGCCTTCATAGGAAATGAAGTGTTAGGGAGATTTAATGTATCTTTGTATTCTGCCATTCGTACATACTCTGTAAAACGTTCAGTTTGATAATATCAAAATAAACTGGAATTAATTGATTGAATTGTCTTTTAAATAACGTTTTGCTGCCTCAATATCGAGATGAATTTGGGCAATTAAATTATCCACTGAGGTGAATTTAACCTCTCCGCGCAATTTGTGCAAGAAAGACACTCGTAATTGTTCACCATAAATGGACTGATTGAAGTCAAATAAGTGAACTTCTAGCACATTTTTTGTGCCATCAACAGTAGGACGATTTCCTAAATTAGCTACACCATAATAGCATTTACCGGCAATCTCTGCCTGTATGACAAACACGCCATGCAAGGGTAAGGACAATCGCTTTAAGCATAAATTCGCCGTAGGTATTCCCCATTGTCGGCCCCGGCCATCACCTCTAAGTACTCGTCCTGAAATACTATAAGGTCGTCCTAAATAGCGCTGGGCCAAGGCAAAATTACCCAAATCCAATGCCTCACGAATTTTGCTGGAACTGATTTTTTGCTTATCTAGCATATAATCTGCAAAAATCTCAACTTCACAGCCGTATTCCTTGCCGAGCATTTGCAATAGCTCCACATCTCCTTGACGATTTTTACCAAAGTGAAAATCAGCCCCTACAAGCAAATATTTGACGTTTAAATTTTTAAATAAAAGCTCTGTAGCAAATTCAGCTGGTAATGTTTGTGCTACTCGTTCGTTAAAACGAATGCAATAAAGGTAATCTACCTCACAGTGCTGCAGCATTTCGACCTTTTCTCTCAAGGTAGCTAAGCGAGCTGGTGCTTGTTCCTTTTTAAAATATTCCCGCGGCTGCGGTTCAAACAAAATGACAACTACTGGCAAATTCAAGGAGTTAGCTTTGGCTTTAAGCGTTTGAATTAAATGCTGATGCCCTAAATGAACCCCATCAAAATTACCAATGGTGGCCACCACACCCCGATCAAAATGAATTAGATTTGAAATGCCGCGTAATAATTTCATTTAGAATTCAATTAGTAAATAGAATTATGAGTATACTGTTTTTTAGAGTTGAGGGGTAGTATTGTAGGTTGGGTCGAGACCCAACATAAGGATCTTGAGTGCTGAGGGTGATGTTGGGCTTTACAGCCCAACAATGAATAAACTACTAATGTTTAACAATTGGACGGCAAATTAACACATCGCAATTCGCACCATGTAAAATGGCATTTGCGGTAGATCCTAGTAATAAAGAAAGACCGTGTTTCCCATGGCTTCCTGTTACAATAAGATCGATTTTGTGTTCTTCTGCTACTCTTAATATTTCATTTTTAGTAGAACCGAATTCAATAAAACGGTGTTTAGCATCCACACCTAACTTTTCAGCTAGTTCATTAAGTTCCTTTTCAGCTTGTTCGCGGATAGACAATTCCACTTCCGCAAAACCTGCAAATCCAGGATAAGCATAGGCGGGAATGGGCTCAACGACATGAACTAAGATTAAATCAGCACCATTTTCATCGGCAATTTTCTTGGCCTTATGGGCTGCTAAAACCCCTACTTCGTCAAAATCGGTAGCAAATAATACCCTTTTATACATCGCTTTCTCCTTGAAATTCATATCCTTAATTAAGATTAGCAGATTTCTGGGTATTTTCCAGGGGTAAGCATAGACGAGGGCATACAGGCGGGTTTTCGTGAACGGGCATGGGCACGCTCACGGGCACGAAAAAAGTAGTAGGTTGGGTCGTGACCCAACATAAAGATCTTGAGCAAAGGTGTAAATGATTATGTTGGGTCACGACCCAACCTACTTGAGTATAAATTAACCTACTTTATTTAACCCATTAATAGGTCTTACCCAAGGATTAAGCTTTGCCAATGCCGGCGGCAGTTTATTAACTTCGGAAGTCGCCTGGCTCCTGGTCGTGTATTCGCCCAAGGTCAAAACATACCAAGTACCCTTTTCATTAGTAAAATGCCTTACTTTCGTTTCGGCCAGTAATTTATTACTGTTCTTAAAATGCTCTACTTCACCTGCTTTATGACTCGCAGCTAATTGGATAGTATAAACACCCTCTTTATTCTCTTGTTTAGCCACAGATTGCACTGGAGTGCTCACTTGCTGGACAGCGGCCTGTTTAGCCTCTTCTTTTGCTTGGTTTGCTGCCAGCTGAAGTTTTTGTTCATTTTCTGCAAATTTTCGCGCGGCATTTGCAACAGAATCTGCAGCAGCCATACGTTCAAACTCCGCTATATCCTTCTGCGGTTTAATCTTAGGGATGACTAGTACTTTATCTAATACCGCAACCGTGTTTATCTCTTCTTCCATTTGCTCTTCAGGCAAATACTCATCCTCAGTTAAATATTCCTTTTTAGGTAAGGCTACACGCACAAATTGGTGCTTAGAAGAATCTAACCAAGAAGGAATATCACTTTCTAAGGGTTTATTTTGTGCTAAAGAGGCTCGAGTTCTATCAAATAAATTACCTAAACGTTGATGCACTACTGCAGTAATCGTTCGAGGAGTTATTGGATCTTGGTACAAACTATCAAAATACATATACGAAATCGCAGCCACTGCAGCGGCACTCACTGCCATACTGGCTTTTTTCAAATTGATTAATTTTTTCACTTTTTGTGGGGTAGAACAATTGTTAATAAAAGGCTCTAACTCTTTATTAATTTTTGCTAGATTGCCTTTAGTCAATTGATAGAATTCTTTAAATTGTGCATCGGTTAAAGGACGATTAATCAAACGTGCATTCATCGCTCTTTGCAGTACATAAGTTCTCGTTTCACTTTCATTGAGTGGCCCGATCTCAACGGTATGAATCAAATTATTGAATTGATTTACTGCAAGATGATTTAAAGTAGCAACTATTGAATGATCTGAAACTAAGCAAACGTGAAAGAAACCAAAATCTTCTTGGCCTTTTATCCCTTGCATTATCTCTTCAATGAAGGCCTCAGGTAAGTATTGCGCGTTATCAATAACCAAAAGCACATGTGCTTTACGCTCGTTAATTTGTGTGACTATACCTGCAACATTGGTTGCTGCATCTGCATTCAAATGCAATTGAGCATTTAGATCAGTAATCAATTGCTCACGAGTGCACGTTGGATTTAAAGTCAAAGCAATGGATTTGATTTGTTGATCTAAATTATTTTGCAATAAAGTGCTAAAACAAGTTTTGCCACCTTCTTTCTCAGACAATATTGTAATAAGCAGATTATTAAAAAGAATTAGATGATTGATGAAATCCACCTTCGCTAACCAGGAAGTTGGTTTAAATAGTATTCTTGGTTGAGTTGCAGCTGCAGAGTCCAGCTGAATCATTCCATCTTTCATTTTTATTCTCCTTCTACCGCAGATATAAGTGTTTTATCTAAACAATCTTCAGTTATTTGATCATCTAGATAACAATTACCCGGATTTTTAATCACTACAAAACGTAAATGATTATTTTTTATTTTTTTATCTAAGCTCATTAATTCTTTAAGTTTATACAGATCGATACTTCTGGGAATTTTATGAGGTAATCCCAGAGAGTTTAACATTTGTTCCACCTGAACAACCAGTGCGACATCGATTAAATTTAAATGATAAGACAGTTGTGCCGCACAATATAAACCTATTGCAACCGCTTCTCCATGTAACCATTGCTGGTAATTCGTGTATGCTTCTAAAGCATGGGCAAAAGTATGGCCTAAATTAAGTAGAGCTCGCTTACCCTTTTCCTTTTCATCACTCTCAACAAATTGTGCCTTGATTCGGCAACAATCCTCAATAAGTTGAGGTAATTGTGGATGAGATGCCGTTAGCCCTTCTTCTGCCACCTCGGTAAGCCGTTTTAAAAAAGGACCGCCAGTTAATAAGGCGTATTTTACTATCTCTGCTAATCCCGCTTTAAATTCTCTTTCAGGTAAAGTCCGTAGTGTATTAATATCGATCAACACCGCTTTGGGTTGATAAAAACTTCCTATGATATTTTTTCCTTGGGCATAATTAATTGCTGTTTTGCCGCCAACAGAAGCATCCACTTGGGCTAGTAAAGTGGTAGGAATTTGCAGAAAACTAACACCACGTTGGTAGGTGGCTGCAGCAAACCCGGTAATATCCCCTATTACTCCGCCGCCCAAGGCAATAAGAGTTGTGTCCCGATGATGCTTTTTATCTATAAGTACATCATAAATCTTATTTAAACTTCGTTGGTTTTTATGCTCTTCCCCATCGTCTATAAGGACTACATCACATTGAATCGCCTGAAAAGCAGCTTGTACAGTGCTTAAATACCAGGTAGCAATCGTTGGGTTACTTACAATAAGAACCTGAGTTGTAGGAACTAGTTGTTTTAATAACTCAGAATTTTGCAACCCATTGCTGCAAATAATAATTGGGTATTGATGTTCCGCTAAGGAAACATTTACTTGAGCCAACGCCTCAAACTTCGCCATAGATGTATTTAATTATGTTATTGGCCACAGCCTTCACGGTTAATTTATCAGTTTCAAAACTCACATCAGCCAATTCGTCATAAAATGGTTCACGCTCATCGCGCAAAACTTCTAAGCGACCCTCAAGATCATTGGTTTGCAATAAGGGTCTTTTAGTATCGCGTTTGGTACGCTCAAATTGTTGTTGTAATGAGGTTTTTAAATAAATAACGGTACCTCGTCCAGCAAGAGCATTACGATTCTCAGGGGTTATTACAACACCGCCTCCGGTGGCTAAAACAATATTGGTCTTTTGAGTTAGCTCATCTATGACTTTTTGTTCTCGACGGCGAAAACCTTCTTCACCTTCAATGTCAAAAATCCATGAAATATCTGCACCAGCCCGTTCCTCAATGACTTCATCAGAATCATAAAATTCTAATTTGAGCTCCTTTGCCAAAGCACGACCAATAGTGCTTTTTCCTGCACCCATGGGTCCAATGAGAAAAATATTTCGTACTTTAACTATGCTCATCTTTAATTACTAACCTCTTTCAATAAATTTTAGTTGAACATTATCTGTAATTCCCTGATTTCACAAGCTGCATCCTGCGCGAGAGTTTATTCTAACTTGGACCAAATATCTCGCTCGCTATTCTACAACTATTTGCTCAAAAACCCCTAGATTATTCCATCTATTTTTCGTAATAGCCTCCATGGGCTTCTTTTCCTTCAATGGTGGTGATGGATAAAGTGTTGGTTATTATCCTTGGAGTTATGAAAATGAGCAACTCTTCATTTTTTAGGGCTATTTTGGTATTTCTAAACAAGACCCCAACCACGGGTAATTCACCAAAGAAGGGAATTCTATTGATGGCTTTATTCTTGTCTTGTTTGTAAATACCCCCTAAAACAATGGTTTGGCCATTATTAACCAGGACATTGGTTTGAATTTCTTTGGTGAAAATAGCCGGAACTCCGTTAAATAGCTCAGTCGATGGAGTATCTTGGTTAATTTGCAAATCCATCAAAATTTTATTATCAGGAGTAATTTGTGGGGTTACTTTCAGGCTCAATACTGCCTTTTTAAAGGCTACCGCCGTTGCACCACTGGATGTAGATTCCTGGTAAGGAATCTCTTCACCCGACTCAATGATCGCCGCTTGCTGGTTTATAGTGAGTAATCTTGGACTAGAAATAAGCTCAGCGCGACCTTCACTTTCTAGGGCGGATAACTCCAAATCCAATAAGATACCATCTCCCAATTTAGCTAAAGCGACACCGACCGAGGCAGGTGACAACAGACTGGAAGGTACCGCAGCTAAGTCTAAGTTCAAACGGCGCGCTATAGGTAGCACGTTAGCTGGGTTTAAAAGTCCGCTACCCGTTTGTAAATCGTTAGCACCTTGCAAGGTACCACTCAAATGTGGAGGCTTGGATATCCCCCATTTAATCCCTATATCCTGGCTAAAATCTTTGGTGACCTCAACTATACGGGCTTCAATCATTACTTGTTTAACGGGAACGTCCAATTGCTTAATCAATTCGCGCACTTCTTCGATTTTTGTCCCAGTATCTTGAATCCAAATCGTGTTAGTTCGCGCATCGACACTAATTTTCCCTTTATCTGAGAGTAAAGAATTCTGCTTATCTTTAATCAACACGGCGATATCGGTGGCTTTCGCATAATTTATTTGTAATAAGTCAGAGCGAATAGGTTCTAATTTTTGAATAATTTGATCACTCTTGAGCTGATCTTCTTCCATGGTAGCCAGATTCTTTTTGGTGTCAATTAGCATGACATTACCAGTTCTACGCTTATCCAACCCTTGAGTGGTTAAAATAATATCTAAGGCTTGGTCCCAAGGCAGATCATTTAACCTTAAGGTAATATCTCCTTGTACGTTTTGACTGACTACCATATTGATACCAGTAAAATCAGCAAGTAATTGCAGTACCGCTCTAATATTAATATTTTGGAAGTTGAGCGAAATACGTTTGCCAGAGAAAACCTGTTTCTTCAATTTAGCCTGTTGAATTTCTTCAGAGGTCAATGGAAAGAGGTCTACCATAAATTGTTTGTTCACCTGATAAACAAAGTGACCATAATCACCCTTGCTTAAAATAGTCATACGCACATTTTTTCTATCTTGTTGTAAGGTAATGACTTGCGCAGGACTATGAAAATCCGCGACATCAAAGCGTTTCATCAAATTACTAGGAATTTTTGTGTTTATGAAGTTAACAACCAACTCTTTACCGGTTTGAGTTACGTCGATGGGAATACTCGTATCCGACACATCAATAATAACCCTTCCACCTTGTTTTTCTATTCCACGGAAATCAACATGTCTAATTTCATTTTTAGCATTGACAACCTGGTTAGTAATGAATACTTCCTTAGTGTTTTGATAAATTTCGTTACTCTTACCATTTAGCACTAAACTATAAGTATTACCGGCAACACTTCCAGAATAAGAAACAGAGCGATCTAACTCCAATACCGCACGCACTCGCGTGCTAACGGCAACAATATTGTAAGAAGTTAGCGACCCCACTTCTACTTTTTTAGTTTTTTGTTCCGGAGGAATTTGTAAATTGGTATTAATAAAATCCAATACGATGCGCGCAGGCTTTTGTGTAATAAAACTTGCAGGTAATTGCTTTAAGGGTTTAACGAATTGAAAATCTAGACGCACGCGATTTTCGGGCAAAGGTAATACTTTTACAGCAATCAATGCATTATCATTGGCGTGGGCCAAATTGAGGCTCGCAAAAATTAAAATTATTAGAGCAACTATCTTACGCAATTGACTACTCCTTACCCGTATCTAAATTAATGGTAGTAACTTTCTTTTGCCACTTGCCTGCATCTTGTAACGATTCTTCAAGTTTTAGCATGTCTTCTTTAATAGCGATCACTCGACCATAATTTTGGCCCATATAGTCTCCAATGCGTACGCGCAAAACTTGATTATCAGGTTCTTTAATCAAAGCCCAAATGACATTGCCTTCTTTTAAAGTACCTACAAATTTTAATGCGTCAAGCGGAAACATTTCTAAAGGCTGTTTTTTGCGTTTTTGATCAGGCGCAAATTGATCCGTCTTGTGAACATTCACTGGCTTAAAAGGACTACGACGTACATCGCCTTCAGGATATTTGAAAATAGGTAAAGGGCTTAATTTAGGGATAGGCTCAATAGGTCTACCGGGTCTTTGTTTAACCTCATTAATATAATTTTGTAGGTCTGTATTATCGCTACTGCAAGCAGTAAGCAACACACTAAGTGCTACAAGCAAAACTATTTTTTGAGTATAATTAGTAGTCATTGGGCGCGATATCGATAAATTTTAGCAGTGATATTCATCACTAGTTCATCTTCTGAGATTGTTTTACGGTCCTTAGAAGACACCCCTTCAATACTAAACTCATGTAATGTAACAATGCGATTCATTTCTGCTACATGACTTAAAAAAGTAGCCAATTGAAAATAAGTACCCACTACGATTATTTTAATGGGTAGTTCGATATAGAAATCATGCTCTACTTCCTTTTGCGGTGCAAATAATTCAAATTTTAATCCTGCTGCAATTCCAGTTTTGGAAATTTCTTCTAATAAGCCTGGCATTTCGTTTTTAGCAGGCAATTGCTTTAACATAGCACCAAAACGCTCGTTCATAATAATGAGCTGATTACGATAGGCTTGGAGATTTGCTGCCTGACGTTGCTTGGTCTCAAAATCTGTTTTTAAAACTGCTTCTTGATTTTCAAGAGTATCATATTGTTCAAAGTTACCCTTAGCTATCAACCAATAACCCAAAAAAATGATCAATAAGCTGACACCTACCACCACACCAAGTTTAATGGGTAAGGGCCACTGACCAACATTTTCAAGAGTTAATTCATTTAGGCTGAGATTACTCATAATTTAATCAACTTAATATTTAGGTTTAAGTATAAAACTTAGCATGAATTCGTTATCTGCTGCTTGTTTCTTTTCTTCATTTTTCTTAATCTCAGTCAAAGCAGGATTTTGGATCCACACATTGGATTCTATATTACGCATTAAAATAGAAATGTTCGTATTAGATTCAGAATATCCCCAAAGTGAGACGACATCACTTTGTCGTTCTAATTTAGTGACGTACACGCCTAAGGGCATGATTTTAATGAGCTCATCAAATAAATGAACCATTAAGGTCCGAGTAGATTGTAAATTTTGTACAATAGTCATTCGTGAAATTAGCGCGTCGCGTGTTTGTTTTAAAGTTTTAATCTCTGCAATTTCCCCATCCAAACGAGTAATCTCATTTTGTAACATCAAATTACGTGCAGTTTGATTGCTAACCAAGTTAGACGCATGGTAATTAATGGCAAAAACGATTAATACCGCAGTTAAACAGGCGCCACCGATGAGGGTGGTGAACATTTTTTTCTCTTGTTCACGCTTACGTTCACGCCATGGTAGTAAGTTAATTTGGGTCATGATCTCTCGATGTTCCTTAAAGCTAGGCCGCAAGCCACCAGAAGTGAGGGAGCGTCTCGATTAATGTCATCCAAATTTACATTTTTACCTAAGATCATACTAGCGAAGGGATTCGCAACTGTCGTAGCCGCTCCTAATTGTTCCTGAATTAGTGAGGCTAAACCTAATTGGCGTGCCAATCCACCAGCCAAGAGAATATGATCCACAAATCCATGCTGACTACTGGAATAGAAAAATTGCAAAGTACGCTTAATTTGTAAGAGCACCATATCTTTGAATGGCTCTAATACTTCCGTTTCATAATCGTCAGGTAAACCACCCTGCTGCATAGCGGTTGTTGCCTCTTCGAAAGTCATTTTATAATGTTCTGCAATTGATTCGATTAAGAGCGAACCACCAAATTTTTCCTCGCGGGAAAAAACTAAGCGCATGCCATGTAAAACAAAAAGATGAGTGAAATTGGCCCCAATATCTATGATAGCCACAATTTTATTATCTAAAGCAGGCAAATCTTTGGCCAATTGTTGGGCAGCCCTTTCAACTGCGTAGGATTCCACATCTACAATTTGAGGATCTAAGCCTGATTGCACAACGGCTTCGACACGAGTATTGACGTTTTCCGCTCTGGAGGCAACGATTAAAACGTCTAATAAGGCAGCGTTTTTCAGTGAATGCCCTAGAACTTCGAAATCTAGATTAATTTCATCGATGGGATAAGGAATGAATTTATCTGCTTCAATAACTACCAATTCTTCCATGTCATCATCATTGATGCCTTCATTGATTTGAATAATTTTACTGATAACGGCAGAATCGGGGACTGCCAAAGCGACTTGTTTGGTAGTAAACCGCACTCTATCGCAAATCTTTTTTATAGTGCTAGCCACAGCATCCATATCTTTTATCACATTGCCATCAAGCGCATTGGCAGGCAAAAACTCACGCCCATAGGCTTCCACACTAAGCTGGTTTTCATTACCCGAAATTTCCAGGATTTTTACCGAGGCAGAGGAAATGTCTACGCCTAATATGGATCGGTGTTTTGGTTTCAACAATTTGAGCACGTGTTTAATCTCCCTATCTGTCTCATGTAGCCAAAAAACACCCCTGGACTTTTACTCAACTTATGATCTTATCGTAAGCTATTCAAAATTGGAATCTTTTTCATCATAAAAGTAAGGTTTGACTTATTGAGAATCACTTGCACTAAGGTACAACATTCAATATAGTTAAGTGCCAACTTGTAGGGTTTTTCTCAAAAATGTAGTGGATTTAGTTTTAAAGGGAGTTTAGATGACTAATTTAGAAAAGTTAATTGAAGCATTAGCCACCGTCATTATACGTTATCATGATAGCCAGGTCAGTGAAGAGAATAGAAAAGTAGTTGTACCACATGCGACTACAGAAATCCTCCGGTTTAAATCACGGGAATTCGCAAGTGAAATTATAAAAACCCTGGATTTTGATAATGCTTTGACTGATATTAAAAATGACGTTGTTAAAGCAGCCGAATATAAAATGAGATCCCACCTGTTAGAATATCTTATCGCACAAATTAAATATCTGAAAAAATTTAAAGATGCCAAAGAACCTCTGAGTGCAGACGCTCTTAAAAAGTATGAATCCCATATTGGTCAATTATTTTACGATCTTGCTAAGCTCATAATTACCCATAAAACAAGCACTTACAACGTCACCTACCCACCAGTCGATGGCCGCACAACGAAGCTTGCTTTAAATGGTTTAATCTATAACGGTTATGTCAGTAATAAACCTTGTACTTCTGGGGTTTTCCTCTCTGAAGAGGTCACCAAACCTTTTGATTTAGATGCGGAATACTCCCTTAAAGAAATGCAAGAAAAAGCGCAGCAAATTTGCGAGGAATATCAGAATACTTTAATTATTCCTAAATTAAATACGCAACTTACAAGCCTGCAAATTGATTTTGAGGTATTGAGAATTCGCCTTAATGAATCAGAGTCAAAAGTATCTACTTCAACGGCGCAAGTGACCACTCTTACTGAAAAAAATGAAGATGCTATTGGTAAATTAGCTGAAGCACAAAGGCTCGTTGAGGAAAAAGCTAGCGAAATTGAAGAACTAAAGAAGAGAAATCAATCCTTGAATCAGGGAGTTTATGGCGCTGCTTCAGGATTTTTATTGTTTAAACGTGTGTATCGACCAGTAGGGGACACTCTTGGTGCTGTAAATTCTCAGACTATAGCTTTTTCAGATGCTGAAGTTGGTGCTGCGGGTATAGAGGCGGATGGTCCAGGTTGATGAGGGTAATTAAACGTTGGGTCTCGACACAACTAGGTTATTCGCCTAAAAACTCGCAAAATGATGCCAAATGACGGTATAATAACAGTCATTTTACTAAAATTAATTAATCCTATGAAAAAAATGGCATTTTTTTGGCGTAAGGGTCTTTGGGCGCTGATGAGCCTATTTTTTCTATTGTTGGTGGCTGGCAGCCTTTTGTATCTTTATTTGGAAAGCCAATTACCTAATGTGGACTCCCTTAAAACGGTCCAATTGCAAGTTCCCTTACAAATTTTTAGTAAAGAAGGCCTGTTAATTCAAGAATATGGGGAGAAAAAGCGTATTCCGCTAACCTATGAGGAAATCCCCCCTGCCCTAGTACATGCTTTAATTGCTACCGAAGATCAACGCTTTTTTGAACATCCAGGCGTGGATGTTTTCGGCCTTGGCCGCGCCACTGTGCGTATGTTAATGACCGGAACCAAATCACAAGGTGGTAGTACAATTACCATGCAGGTAGCGCGTAACTTCTTCTTAACCCGTAAAAAAACCTTTTTACGTAAATTCAACGAAATCCTTTTAGCGATTAAAATTGATAAAGAATTGAGCAAGGAAAAAGTTCTAGAACTCTATCTTAACCGAATTTATCTAGGAAATCGTGCTTACGGTGTGGGCGCCGCGGCTCAAGTTTATTATGGCAAATCATTAAAAGAATTAAATTTAGCTGAACTAGCTATGTTAGCTGGGTTACCCCAAGCCCCTTCTACGCAAAACCCTATTGCTAATCCCCTAGCAGCTAAAAAGCGTCGAGATCATGTGTTAGAGCGCTTATTAGAAGAGCATTACATTAGCGAAGAAGAATATCAAAACGCTATTAATCAACCAATAACTGCCAAATATCATGGTACTTCCATCCAAGTAAGAGCCCCTTATGTGGCTGAGATGATTCGGCAATCGCTTTACGATAACTTTGGCCCTGATGCCTATACCAAAGGCTACAAAGTGTACACCACTGTTGATGGCAAAATGCAAAATATGGCTAATAATGTGGTTGAGAAAAATCTGATTGCCTATGATCATCGGCATGGTTATCGTGGACCTGTTGCTAATATTGGTGAAAAGGATAGCCAATCTCCCAAAATTCGCCAAAAGATGCTGGCCAAATACCCTGAGTTAAATACCTTGGTGCCCGCAGTTGTGATTGAAGTAAAGGAAAAAGAAGCTACTGCCAGCTTACAAAATGGCGAAACCTTTATTATTCCTTGGGAAGGCTTGTCTTGGGCAAGACCTGCTCTGAAAAAGGGTTGGGTTGGTAAAACGCCTACGCAAGCACAGCAGGTGGTTGCCGTGGGTGATATCGTTTATGTGCACTCTACAGAAAAACATTGGGAATTAGCCCAAATTCCTGAAGCAGAATCGGCCATGATTGCCTTAAATCCACAGAATGGTGCCATAGAAGTCTTAGTAGGTGGTTTTAATTTCCAAAAGAGTAAATTTAACCGAGCCACCCAATCCAGTAGACAACCTGGTTCTAGTTTCAAACCCTTTGTATATGCTGCTGCATTAAATAATGGCTATAACTTAGCCACTTTAATTAATGATGCCCCCATCGTGGTGGATGATCCCAGCCAACCTAATCTCTGGCGTCCGCATAACGTGAACTTGAAATTTAATGGCCCTACTCGCTTAAAACAAGCCTTAGTCCAATCGAAAAACTTAGTGTCTATTCGTATTTTGGATGACATAGGTATCGATTACACCCTCGATTTCTTATCGCGTTTTGGTTTTAACAAAAAAACCTTGCCTAAAGGTCTTTCATTGGCTCTCGGAAGTTTATCCATTAGCCCTATGGATTTAACTGCTGCTTATGCCGTATTCGCTAACGGTGGTTTTAAAGTGGAACCATACCTCATTGATCATATCACTGACAGTGATGGTAAAATTTTGCTGCAAGCGAAACCTACGGTGGTCTGTAATCCTTGTACTGATAAAGACGATACCTCCACGCTAGCTCCTCGCGTACTTCCAGCTGATATTGCTTTCCTAATGAATAGTGCCTTAAAAGACGTGATTCAGCATGGTACCGCGCGCGCAGCACGGGTATTAAATCGCCAGGATATTGCTGGTAAAACAGGGACAACTAATGATCAGGTGGATGCTTGGTTTGCTGGATTTAACTCTAACCTGGTAGTGACTGCTTGGATTGGTTTTGACACGCCCAAATCTTTACAT
>SCSO01000439.1 GCA_004297865.1 Legionella sp. | reverse complement strand
GAACCGCATAGACAACTCATTGATGATCAAGGACGCCTGCAGAAAGAAGCTAAGATTGTATTTCCCGGTTATACGGACAAGGGAATTGCAAAGAAACATTTAGAGTCTGATGATGAGAGGATGGCTAAAACCTACTTGGAGAAAAGTAAAAAGTATGATTTATCCTTATTAGAAATTAACCAAGATACTCTTTCAGATGCTGTTGCAAGAACCATTAGAGGAATCGAAACCTACATAGAGGAAAATAAAAATCCCGGAATACACTTTTTCCATAACGGCTTTTTTAGTCCTCGTTATCATGGTGAAACCGGCATTAATAGAGCTAAATATTACCTCGGTGCTTTGAAGGACCTTAAAAGCAAACCAAATACTGAGCTAGAACAGACTGCGCTTATTTATGCTCTGTTATCAAGTTATAATGGTCCTACTTTGCAAGAAGCGGTAATGCGTAGTTTTAATCAAGTGAATGATGTTAAGACAAAGGCAGAGCTTAAAACATTAATGCATAGCCTTAATATGGTGGAATCCCATGGAATGACCGGAAATAAGTACGATCTTAACAATTTGATTGAGAATCATGTTCATTTTGCAGAAGAAGGAGCTGATTCTTCTAAAGCGCCTAAACCTTTTTAGCAGAGTGTGTTGGGCTTTTCAGCCCAACACAAATCTATCCTTTCAAAATTCATCACCTATACTATTTGAACCCCGCCTCAAACTCCCGCAATTTCTGTTCTAAATTCCACTGCAATTGCCCTTTTTCATTGCCTTTGAGAAACAAAGCGCAAGATTTACTATACCAATCTAAACACGCTTTCACGGGTTTGGCTTGCGCCGGATTTGCCCAAATACTTTGACCTGGAATAAAGGCATAGGTGAGTGTATTACGATTGATCTGCTTAAGCGTAGGGTAATCTAAACGGTGTTGAAGAACTGCGGTAACATATTGCTCGCTTAGATCGGTTCTTAAAATCCCTTCATCATCAGTCGACAAAACTACGGGCACTTGCTGCGCTAAATAATAATTTAATGGATGTTGAGCTCCAGAAATTTGTAGAATACTTTGATTGCTCGTTAAATTAATTTCGACAGGAATTTGATGCTTGGCCATGTATTTCACTGCAACCTCATCCTCATGACGAATATCTACACCGTGACCAATACGTTGCGCTTGGCCAGTTAAGATAGCTTCATGCACATGAAAAGTTAAGTCTTCTGGTGTTGCTACCGTGTCGGTTAATTCACCGGCATGGAGTGAAATATTCACCTGTGGGTATTGGGCGTGCAAATACTTAAATATGTCCATGTGTTGGCGATAATCCCGTAAAGCTATTATCCCATCTTCCGCTTGCACGGCATTTACTCCGACGAGGGCATTACTGGATTGCGCCACTGCGGCAAAAGCATTTAATGCCTGAGCAAAAAACGCATCGAGAGGTTGTTCGCGCAAGACGTAATAGATCAACTTGATCTTTACTTCACAACCAGGGGCTTTTGCATTTTCTGCGCAACCCAAAATCTGCCGCGCCTGTGCTATAATATCTTCGCTGACCTGAATGGTGGTTTGAACATTTTTTTGAAAATCCGAATTAGTTAATAAAATGTTGCTTTTCTCGGTAAAGGAACGAGCATCTTTAATTAAAGGAGCAAAACTCAAGGAATGGGCGTTATCTGGTATATCCAATATCTCCAAATACTGTTCATTTTGCGCTGAAGCGCGTTGCATGACGTCCGCTAGAAGTGCAGGGCGAAAATCCAAAACAATAGGCATGAATTTTAAGAAACTATTGAAAAAATGATCATGTCCTGATTCTTTCCCTGGTTTAAAATCTTTCATGGACCAGCTTCTTACCACTGCAGAATAGAGTTCCGGATTTTTCATAATGTCTTGGCTAGGAACACCGTCGCAATGTTTATCGACTTTGCTAATAGCCATCGTTTCTGTATTAAGACAATAACCGCCTTGGGCTATTAGTTTTAACATAGTCTCTGGATAAGGGCCACCAGCCAAATGATAGTGTAATTCCCCACCTTTAGGCATGCTTTTAAAAAACTCATAAAGGGATGTAGGGTTGGTTTTGATTTTTTCGAAATGTTCTATAACCGAGGCTTGGGCAGAAGCACACAAACTTGTAAAGAGAAAAAAGGCTTTAATGATTTTCATACATGAAACCTACTAATAAAGAGAGATTATCCCATATTCCTAAGGAAACTCCCACTATTGTATTTAAACAGTATTCCATGCAGAATAATTTTTAACCCAACTCATTTCATAAGTGAATTATGCGCTCTTCATTAACCAAAATTCTTGTCTTTGTGGTCTCATTTTTTGTGTTAAATTTGGCCTATTCTCAAGCTAAAGTAGAGATTAATATTGGCATCTATGCTCCTTTTGCCAATGAAAATTCAATTGTAGGCAGAACACTCTTAGTGACCTTGGAAGCTCTCCGTGACCAAATTAATGCGCAGGGGATTAATTATACTTTTTATACCTTAGACCAATTACCAGCAAATCAGGATGCGGTGAAAACCATAGAAAAATTTGTCGCAGCGCATCAAATTAAAGTGTTATTAACGGAAGGTACCCGTGATGGGATGTTCATTGCCCCAATTGCTAAAAGCAGTCACTTTCTGCATTTAAATGTGGGTGGCGATCCGAAGATAGAGGATGGAACTAATACCTTTGCTACTTTGAGCCCGGAATTTACTAAAGACATGCAACAGTTACTTAGCTTAAAGCATAAAATGTCTGAAAATTTAGATTTGGATACTTTGGTCGCTGTGCAAAAGTTGATTAAGAAGTTAGAAGCTAATCCGCAAATATTCCAATTGTTCCAGCTATTAAATCAAAGTGTCATTCAAGCAGTTAAACAAGATTCGCATTGTTCTAGTCAACAAATCGCCATGCAATTACAAGCACTGTCTTCTAAACAAGCATAAAAAAACGTCCTGTAGCTTTGGCCACAGGACGTCTTCGATTTGTATTATCGGTTAGC
>SCSO01000041.1 GCA_004297865.1 Legionella sp. | reverse complement strand
AATGCTAGATACTCCGCTAATAGAGCTTTGCATTGAGACGATCTCTTTAATGTGATTGAGATCATTAGTAAGGTTATCGATTTCATGATTATTTTTCTCTTGTTCTTCAATAATCATTTTGGCTAGAGGAGTTAGATATTCAGGTATTAATTTGCCTTTAGGATCATTTGTTAAAAAATCAACCATATTCTCTTTATGTTCAATTAACATTTCAACAATTTTAATCAGTCTTTGTTGAACTGGTTGATTAATTCCCTTTTTAAGTAGGGTAGCAGAGACATTAGAACTGTTTAGAATATTTCCAATATTGTGAAGTACTGAGGTGGCAACTTCAGCCATACCGGCTCGGCGCGCTGTAGATATTATTTTGTTATTCAATTCTTTAATTTTTTCTTCAGCATCTTTCTTTTTATGGATATCAACAATCACTCCGGTTAATTGTTTTTCCCCTTCCTTACATTGAGCTATCGTTTGATACCAACGATAATTCCCTTGAGAATCTTTAAAGCGGAAATCGCATTCATAATCTACTTTCTCATTAAGTGCTTTATCTACTCTTTGTCTTAATTCTTCTCTATCTTGTTCATGAACGCGTTCCATAAAACTTTCATAAGTTGTCGGCATGTCTTTAGCATCAATCCTGAATAAATCATATAATTCACGCGACCAGATTATGACGTCGGTTAATCCATCATAGGACCAATACCCCATACAAGCGATGCGTTGTGCTTTTTCCAACATAGCATTTAAGCCCATCATTTCTCGGGAAAAGATTTCCATGGAGCGTTCATTCATATAACGATCCTGATCGGCTTCTACGTAGCTTTGACTGACTCGGGAAATGAATTCGACCCACTGCTCATTGGATTTAGGTGGTTCATCCAATTTAAGCTGGAATTTTTCTAATTGACGCTTTAACAGTTTATGAATGTCCATAATTTCGCCAAACGTTAACTAATTTTATGAAAAATAAAAACGGCAATAATTTATTGAACAATCAATATATTGCGTTTCTTATGTCCATTTTTTCATCGTCTAATTAAGATTATAGACTATATTAAATATATTGGTGTTGAACAAAAGTGAAATTAGTGAGGAAAAATCATGGAGATGAATTCATTTCAATACATACAAGATAAAGGCTGGTCTGTATCGAAATTACCTACGGAACTAGATTCAGAGCAAACGATAGTGTTTATCTTTGCAGCCCCTTTATTTATTGATAATCAAGAACCTATCAAAGAACTGGCAAATGGCTTTAAAAACTCCAAGATCATTGGTTGTTCCAGTTCTGGAGAAATCTTTGGTGCTCATATTCTGGATAAAAGTTTATCAGTCGTAGTGGTTAAATTTGCCAAAACACCTATTCGTATTGTTAAAGCAGAAGTTAATAATGTAAAAGAATCCTTTAATGCAGGGCAACAAATCTTAGAGCAATTAGGTAAAGACGGTCTACGAGGTGTCTTTGTATTATCTGATGGTTTAAGAGTAAACGGCTCCGAGCTGGTTAAAGGCTTGAATAAGGATGCTATGGATAATTTAGTAGTAACTGGTGGTCTTGCGGGTGATGGTAGTAATTTCAAGAAAACCTGGACCATATATAATGGGGAAATCCTGGAAAATCACGTGGTTGCCATAGGTTTCTATGGAGATCATATTTCCATTGGCCACGCTTCTAAAGGGGGCTGGGACATTTTTGGTCCTATGCGCCGCATTACTCATTCCGTAGGCAATGTGTTATACGAGTTGGATAATCAACCTGCCTTAAAGCTGTATAAGGAATATTTAGGCGAACGCGCTGCGGATTTGCCTTCTTCTGGTTTGTTATATCCTCTGGCTATTAGTGATTTATCCGCTAAAGAGCCAGTACAGTTGGTAAGAACAATTTTAGCTGTTGATGAAAAAGAGCAATCTTTGACCTTTGCTGGGGATGTGCCAGTAGGATTTTTTGCCCAGTTAATGCGTGCTAACTTCGACCGTTTGATTAGTAGTGCCAGTGGTGCAGCAGAAAATGCGCTTATTGGTATGGGTAATTCAGATAGTCCTGTTCTAGCAATTAGTGTGAGTTGTGTGGGTAGACGCTTATTGTTAGGGGAGCGCACTGAAGAGGAAACAGAATCTACTCTAGAAGTGTTACCTGAAGGTTCTACCCAAGTCGGGTTTTATTCCTATGGAGAGGTTTCTCCTAGTGGTTTGAAAGATTGCGAATTGCATAATCAAACTATGACTTTGACTTTATTGGGTGAG
>SCSO01000438.1 GCA_004297865.1 Legionella sp. | reverse complement strand
GATTTTATGACAGCGCATTGGTCTCATTTACCTTGGGATTTTTTGGGTAGGGTTTCTAATCGCATCATCAATGAAGTCCACGGAGTTTCTCGCGTCACTTATGATATTTCCGGTAAGCCACCTGCAACGATTGAATGGGAATGAACGATAAACAATGGATGCAATTGGCTTATGAGCAAGCTCTTATAGCGCAAGAAGAGGGCGAAGTGCCTATAGGTGCAGTCGTAGTCAGTCAAGATCAACAACTCTTAGGCGTGGGTAGAAACTCATCTCTCATAACGCATGATCCTAGTGCTCATGCAGAGTTCAATGCCATTCGCCAAGCAGCTCAGGCTTTAAGAAATCATCGCTTATTGAATACGACGTTATACGTTACTTTAGAACCATGCACCATGTGCGCTGGCTTGTTGGTGCATGCTCGTATACACCGTTTGGTGTTTGCCACTCGTGATTTTAAAGCTGGGGCAGCGGGATCTATTTATAATCTATTACAGGGTTATCCTTTGAATCATAAGGTAATTGTGGATGAGGGGCCTTTGCAGCAAGAATGTGCGGATTTATTGAGTCATTTTTTTGAATCGAGACGTTAATGTGACGTAAGGCTTGCTATGTAGGTTGGGTCGAGACCCAACAAAAAATCTTGAGCGAAGATGAAATGGTTATGTTGGGTCGCGACCCAACCTACGACTTTTTCGTGCCCGTGCCCGTCTTTGAATATTACACAATATAAAAACCGGGCACGCTCACGGGCACGTTCACGAAAACCGCATGTAGGTTGGGTCGAGACCCAACAAAAAATCTTGAGCAAGGATGAAATGGTTATGTTGGGTCACGACCCAACCTACTACTTTTTTCGTGCCCGTCTTTGAATATTGCACAATTTAAAAACCGGGCATCGGCACGTTCACGAAAACCCGCATGTGGCAATGATTAATTAATGGTTGATATGATTTAAAAATGAACTATACTTCTAGGGTTAGTGCATCGAACTCAACTGAGGGATTATCATGAAAAATCAAGGACTTATTAAATTTTTAGGTGCGGCTAGTATAGGTCTTTCACTATTCGCATTTAGTGCAACTGCCTCAGCAGGTCATCATGGTGGTGGACATCATGGTGGACATCGGGGAGGGCATCACGGCGGACATCATGGTGGTCATCATGGCGGTCATCATGGTGGTTGGCATAATGGTGGGTATCATGGCGGATACCATGGGGGCGTCTGGCGTAATGGTCGTTGGTACGGAGTTGGTGTGGCTGTTCCAGCAGGTGTTTATTACAACTCTGGTTGTAGTTGGGTAAAAAAATGCAATTACCGCGGTTGTTACAAAGTGAAAGTTTGTAATTAATTCCATCCAAATAAAAATGGGCCTTATAGGCCCATTTTTTATTTGAGCAACTTATTAGTTTTCAACATTAGTGAACAAACTAGGATGATAGCTCACTCTAGCAACCGCCATGTACATGGATGGATCACTACGGTTTTCAATTAAAGTATTCGGTACAATAGCTCCAGAAGTAGTCACGGCACTACTTTGTTGGTATTGTCGTGAAAGATTAGCCCAAAAGCCAAGAACACCTACACTCCATTGAGGAGTAATGCGGTAATCCAATCCACCGCCAATTAGGCCTCCAGATCTAGTGGTTTCAGTATCTATCAGATTGCAGTGAGATAGAGTAGGAAAGCAAGTTTGGCTGATTGTAGAAACCTTGGCTAGAATAGCCCCACCAGTAAGGAAGGGTAGTGCGTTTCCTATTCTCCAACCGAATTTTCCACGAACAGTACCGAATGAATCAGCAGAAGTGTCTTGTCTAATATTGCCTACTGGTCCTGCCAGAGTAACAGCAGAACGTTCAGTTTCAAAATTACCAAAATCTCCAGCAATTTCAATTCCAGCAACCCAGGGGGTTACACCAAATTGATAATCATAACCTAGGTGAAAACCGCCAAGAAAAGCAGTATCTTTATCCTCACCAGAAGATGCGTTAGTGATTTGAGCTCCTGCACCACTGAAAAAACCTAATTCAGAAGGTACATTAGCACCCCATACAGTAGTGAACCCACCCCAGCCTAATTCGCCACCTACATAAGGCCCTGTCCATTTATAAGGCATTGCCACTGGACCCATGGCACCGGCGTTTGCAAGGCTTGCGCTGCAAAAAAGACTTAACGCAAGAAAAATTCTATTAAATTGGGGAGTGGAGTGCATATTTTTCATAATTATCCTTAATTTTTAAAATTAAAATCCATTCTCTATTCAGTTATAACTGATTATTCTATGCATTAGTCACTGATAAAAAAGGAAATCAGTTCTTAACATGCTACTTGAAAAAAATGATAATTAAAAGATCTAGACAATAAATGCTCAAAAACGAGTTTTAGCTAACTCCTGTATTAACTTTTGTTTTAAGTTTTCTTTTTCTTCTTGTGTTAAGGGCTCACTTTGAGAATTAATGATATAAAACATATCTTCTGCACGTTCGCCTGCGGTAGCAATTTTGGCATTGAGTAAATGAATATTCTGCGTTAAAAAAACCCGACTGATAGTGGCTAATAAACCTGGACGGTCCGTGGTAATTAAAAACATGCGAGTATGGTGGTTAGGTTCATCATCATGATAGTTAATTTGGGTGCTGACATTAAAATGAGCTAAAGCGCGCGATAATCTCTTTTTGGAGACAGGGGGTAATTTTTCTGTATCTGCTAAATGTTGAGTCAAGGCCTTTTGAATAGATTGTATTCGTTGTTTGTCAAAGAGCGCTTGGTTGTTTTCATCAAGAATAATATAAGTATCTAAATCAAATTGATTATCACAAGTGCTAATCACGGCCTCTTGAATAGTTGCTAAATGATTACTCAATACCGCGGTAGTGATGGTAAAACGTTCATCACGATGGGGCATATAAATAAAGACCTCTGTTCCTCCTTGACTATGATGCGGCATGATTAAGACAAGAGGGAAGCTCGTACAGGTTAAAATCGCTTTAGTATGGAGCGCAATCACGTTGGGAGATTCATGTAAGAAGTATTTAACTTTAAATTGATCCCAAAGTTGGGTTAGTTCTTGAGGATTAAATCCTTCAGCTATTAGGAGATTTAAGGCTAATTCTTTACGCGAATTAATTAAAGCGGTTTCATCGATAAGCTCTTGTTCTTTATGTAGATTATGTTTGGCCGCTTGATAAAGCTCTTTCAACAGAGAATCTTTCCAGGTATTCCATAAACTGGGGTTAGTGCCACAAATATCAGCTACGGTAAGTAAATACAAATAATCGAGGTAACGCGGCTGGGGCAGCAGGGCGCAAAAATGTTCAACGGTTTTCAAATCATAAATATCTTGACGTTGGGCAGTATGCGACATTAATAAATGGTTGCGAACTAACCAAACAAACAAGGCGGTGTCTTCTTCGCCCAGATGATGTCTGGCTGCAAATTCTTCTGCTTCTACCGCACCCAATTCCGAATGATCCCCCCCGCGTCCTTTGGCAATATCATGGAATAGGGCACTTAAATATAAAATTTCTGGTTTATCCAAATGTGGCATCAATTTAGCGCATAAAGGAAAAGTAGTGGCAAACTGTGCTTGTTTAAAACGCGAAATATTACGAATAACAAAAAGAGTGTGTTGATCAACGGTATAAACATGAAATAAATCATATTGCATTTGCCCGGTCACATTAGCAAAACAATCCAGATAATGGGCTAAGATCCCGTATCTATTCATTCTTTGTAAAGCTTCATAAGGATCGTGACCATATTGGAAAATACTCATAAAGGTTGTAGTGACCTCCTGAGATTTACGAAAACGCTTATTCATCAAGTATAAACTTTCACGAATAAGTTTGATGGTATCCGCGCGCACGCCCTCAATCTCTGGGCGTTTTGCGATCCACAGAAATAGGCGCATAAGTGCGGGTGGACTCTGGCTAAATACTCGGTTATGACGAACTTCTATATAATTATTAGCTAATTGAAATTCATTATCTAAACGAATAATTTTTTGTTTTTGATGATGGACAATGGTTTCGTCAAACCATTGCATTAATATTTCATTGAGCTCACGAGTTCTTTTGATAATTTTGAAATAATCTTTCATGAATTGCTCAATGGCCAAAGAATGTGGTCGGTCGGTATAATCAAAAAACTGCGCTAGTTTTACTTGATAATCAAAAGTGAGGTTTTCTTCTGCCTTATCGGCCAATTGATGGAGGGCAAAACGTACTCGCCAAAGAAAGTGTTGGCAATACATTAATTCTTCGTATTCCTTCTCACTTAAAAATCCATAATTTATGCCTTCGGTTAATTTTTTAATATTAAAATGTCGTTTGGCAATGCTTAAAAGAATATGGATATCTCTCAATCCCCCTGGACCATGTTTGATATTGGGCTCTAAGTTATAAGCAGTGTCACGGTATTTGGCATGCCGTTTAAGCTGTTCTTGTTGTTTTGCCAAAAAATAGTCCGAACTTGGCCACATATGCAAGGCTTGGGTTTTGTAAAGTAGCTCTTCCTGCAAACTGCCACGTCCACAGATAAGATACATGTCCATGATACTGGAAATCACAGTGAGATCTTGGCTTGCAAGGTCGGCACAGGAATCAACGGTAGTGATTTGTTGACGAATTTCTAAGCCCACGTCCCAACAATCTTGAATGAATTGTTGGGCGTGTTGAAGGTCTGCTTTACTGATTTTGTCCTTATGTAATAGCAAGACGTCGATATCTGAATACAATTGCAATTCGCGACGGCCATAGCTTCCTAAAGCTAATAGACAAAAATTCGCATTTTTATCGAGTTGGTTTTGCGTAAATAAGTTTATAAGAATTTGGTCAATGAAGAGAGTGAGCTTGTGAGTGATGGAATTGATATTTGCTTTTTGGGAAAACTCTTCACAGAGTATTTCTTTAAACTCTTTGATGTGTTCTTTGATTAAGCGATTATCGTTCTTCATTACGTAGAGTCAAAATTTCTACACCATCATCGGTCACTAAAAGAGTGTGTTCCCATTGAGCCGAAAGACTATGATCCTTAGTCACTACCGTCCAATTGTCGGGTAATAAGCGGGTGTGATGTTTACCAATATTAACCATAGGTTCAATAGTAAACGTCATCCCTGGCTCGAGCGCCATACCCGTATTAGGAACTCCATAATGTAAAACTTGCGGATCTTCATGGAAGATTCGGCCTATGCCATGACCGCAATAATCACGTACTACAGAGCAACGGTTTTTTTCAGCATGTTGTTGGATAGCGCTTCCAATATCACCTAGACGTACGCCTGGTTTGACCATATCGATGCCTATATAAAGGCAATCATGGGCAATTTGCACGACGTGTTTTGCTTTTACTGAAGGCTCGCCAACGAAAAACATTTTGCTAGTATCGCCGTGATAATAATCTTTAATCACAGTGACATCGATATTGATAATGTCCCCATTTTTTAAGGCTTTTTTTCCAGGAATTCCGTGGCAGACTACGTGATTGATGGAGGTGCAAATGGATTTAGGAAAACCATTGTAATTTAAAGGGGCTGGGATAGCTTTTTGCACATTGACAATGTACTCATGACAAATGTCGTTTAATTCATCAGTAGTGATGCCTTCTTTAACGTGAGGGCCTATCATTTCCAAAACTTCGCCCGCAAGCCGTCCTGCGACCCGCATTTTCTCGATTTCATCAGGTGTTTTTATCACTACGGCCATTTTGGATTTTCCAAAAATTATTATTTTATCATAG
>SCSO01000437.1 GCA_004297865.1 Legionella sp. | reverse complement strand
AAAAACAGGTAAATATAAAATGGAACCTGCTTGCAAGCTTGGTTGATCAAGGTTTCCACCAAAAGGACCTGGGGGGACGGAGTTAAATTGTCCAGGGACAGGTTGGGCAATACTGGTTTCTAGATTCACAGGCCATCCTTCTGGCCAATCCTCAGGAGGCGCTACTGCGATAACACCTGGAAAGGGCTTTAGATTTAAACACATGCCTTTGGTAAATTCAGTAGTGTTTTTTTCTTTATCATATTTAAAATACATGATTCTTGGTTTAATAAACTCGGTTAAAATACCTTGTGTAGGACTTAAAAAATTATATCCAAAATCATTTAATTTGATATCAAGCACGCGAATCTCAAGCACATCCCCTGGCTCCGCTTCTTCAATATAGACAGGACCAGTTAAGCTATGCATACCACGCCGTTTTTGAATGTTATATTTTGTATAGAACTGGGCAACTTCAGCAGGTGTTGTCTTATTGAAAACCATTTCATGTAAGCAACTATTCCAGGTTTCCAAAGATACGGAATCTCCAGAGTGAACTTTGACTACAGGTGTTTGATTTAGAGTAAACAGGCCAAGCGTAACAGTGTCTTTTGTTGCAGGGACTTTGTATGTTTCTGACCAAGCAGTAGAAAAAAATACTATTGCGATTAATACCGAGAGTGTTTGGATTTTGCTTCGCATTTCTAGTCCTTAAAAATGGCTAACGAAAGGATGTTTGCAATAGAATATATCAATGATGTAATAGGTTTAATATTAATTTCATAAAAATTCAAGTCAGTTGAGTCTAAAATTTATTGTGGTACAGTATCTTAGCGATTAATTACTTGAACTATTATGAATTACTGCCGCATTTTTAACCTGCTATTTTTTTTATTTTATATGAATGGTCTTTATGCAAATGCCGTAAAACCAAGCAGTTCGTTGAGTAAAAAATCGCAAGAGACCTCAAGCATTAGTTCAAACCCTGCTGCAATTAACGTGGGTACCGGTTCCGGAATCCTCCAAAATTACATTGAAAAGAGATTTGGAATTAAAGATAACCATGGCATTTCTGTTCAAGGTGCTTGGATGGGAGATGTAAACAGTTTATTTGCGGGTGGAATACCCAATGCAGGAAGTAATACTTCAAATAGTGTAGGACTTCTTAATTTAACTGTTGATATGGAGCGTTTTAATGGCTGGAAAGGCGGACTTTTTAATGCTCAATTCTTGCAACAAAATTCACAAAACACCAATGGTCCAGCAGGTGTAATACAAGGTTACAACTCCCTACCTGACGTGCCACCTTATAACCGTTCAGAGCTATACGCGCTTTGGTATAGGCAAAGCTTACTGGATGAAACATTTTTCATTAGGCTTGGTAAAACGATAACCACCTTAGATTTTAACAATGTGGTTAAACCTATCCCTCTAAGCAAAGATGATCCTAATATTCCTGCGGTCACGAGCTTAATTTATACGCCAATATTTATTAGTCCTGCAGTAGATGGTCTTATGCCAGGGTATACCAATACGGCTTACGGTCTTACAGCAACCTATACACCAATTAAATCATGGTATGCATCTTATGGGATTTACGATGGTAATTTAGCTAATGGGAAGCAAACAGGATTATCGGGCCCAACCTTTAATGGCAATTACTTTCAAGTGGGTGAGATGGGGAGCGCGTGGCTTTTAGGTAAGAATAAAAAACCAGGAACCATTGGTATTGGTCTGTGGCAACAAACAGGTCTTATTAAACAAGAAAACTTGATCCAAAGGGATTCTACCGGAGCCTATTTATTTGGTTCTCAACGATTGTGGTATAGAGATCCTGGACAAGATACCAGCGGGATTTCAGGGTTTTACCAATATGGCATCAATAATTCTAGAGTTTTACCTATGAGACAATCTATTGGTGCTGGTTTAACTGCTTTTGGATTAGTAGCTCAGAGAGAAGCCGACTCCATTGGAGCGGGGTTTTCATTGGCTTGGTTAAATCAACGAATAACCAATAGAAAAACGGAGTTAATGTTTCAGATCTATTACCAGGCCAAACTATTTAAATTTATCTATATTGAACCAGTGCTCTCTTATATTCCTACTCCTGGACAAAGTAATCAGCTAAATCCAGTTATAGCCGGAACCGTAAGGGCAATAGTGTTGCTTTAAGATGATTTAGCAACATCAGCTGCGTAATAACTCATCTGAATGCTCACAGACAAGCAAACCTTTTAAATCCTTGATTGCCTCTTCATCCTTTATAGTAAGCAAGGTAACCCACGCGGCTCTGATTTTATTATAAGTCATAATCCGTTTTAAAAACTGCTTATTGCGTTCAGCAAGAGCAATCAGATCTTGAGTTTTCTGTTGCTTTTTATCCAAAGCCTTAAGATTTCTTACTGCATTTTCTAAAATCGGATTTTGTTTTTGCTTAGCCCATTTAATAATTAAATCATTGCGTTGTTGTTTATATCGAATCAAATCAGGATCATTATTTTTCGCCGACAAATATTGCAAGTAAAACATATCAAATTGATACGGGTGTTTGTACAAACCCTGTTGAACAATGAATTGATAGAATTCTTTTTCGAAAAGATATTCTTTCGCAGACAGAAATTCAACTTGCTGTTGATTGATGGCAGTTTCCCATGCAGGCATGACGACTTTGAGATATAAAGCCATCATACCATCCCAACTGTTGTCTAAATCGATACCTTCTTGTTGAATCTGCTTTTCAATTCGATCGATTTCTTCGCCTTGCTTTGCTAGAGGTATTTGACCAAAGCCTTTGGCAAATGGCATTTTTTTAATTATCGCCTGCTCCGAATCAAGAGCTAATTGAGTAAATCTCAGAAAATCAGGGTCGCTTATTCCTGAACTATGAGTGGTGTATTGTGCATAGATATCTTTTATTTGGCTTGCAGGATAACCATCAACCCGAGAAACAAATAGCGGATCAGTAAACTGCTCTGCCCAGAGCAATAAATAATAATTAGACGTCGATAAAGGTACATCCACCGTCATATCTTCTAGTACCGCATTTTGATGCGCGGATAAAATTGTTTTTGCGGGCTCGCGTAACTTATTACCCTTTAAAATGCTTTTACCCGTATACCATTCAGTGAACGAACGCTCATAACCTTGATAAGTATCTCCATTCGCATCAGCTGTACAGCCACTGGCATAATGATCAGGCGGTGAGGCTGTAAATCCACAAATTTTGGGATTAGC
>SCSO01000436.1 GCA_004297865.1 Legionella sp. | reverse complement strand
GCGTCGAGTTACAATCTCGCTTTGGAGTGCTCGGAAGTATTTTAGCGAACAATCTTCATGATGAAGTGAATCGTGTAGGCGTATTTACTAACAATCCTTATAGTACAAAAAAGGATAAACAAACCGCCCCCATTCGCTCACGCGGTGATGGCACTTTTGATACTTGTTTAAATAAAAAAAATCGACGCGCGTGCATAAAGGGGATGACTTCTTCCTTAGCCGACGTGCAAAGCGTATTGCAAGGGGGCACGCTTCCCAACGCTCAAGAATTTGGCGGGTTAAACCATTTGCCGGATGTGGATTTCGATGTTCGCCAACATCAACCCTTACTAATTTATAGTAATAAAAAAATTTATCGCCGCGAACATCCCAGTCAAATTTCTATTATGTCACCCAAAGAATACGAAGACAGTCGTACCGATCCTACCGCAAATGGTTATGTGGAGGTGTCTAACAAATGGGATGCTTTTGTGCTAGTAACAAAATTAAGACTTTTTCCCTATTTATATAAGGGCAAAGTACAACCCGTTAGTGACGAAAAACAGGCAAAAATTGAATTTGAAGAGTCGCAACGACGTCCTCTTCGTAAGCCCATCCCGCCAACACGTTGCCGACCAGAAAAGGAACCCAATGCTTTGGACTGGCGTCAGCGTAAAGATCCACAAGACGGCTTAAACAAACATAGCATTTTGCAATTTAAACACCATAAGCACAGGCATCACCATAGGCAGCATGAGCCGCTCGAAGGCTCTAAACTTCCTTTTAGAGCTTAATCTTATGCTACAATGTCCAATTCAACCCATAGAGATGATTATGAAAGCAACTCAAGCCCTATTGATTTCTTTATTTCTGAGTATGTCCTGCTGGGTACATGCGGATACCCTACTAACAGATACTGAAGGAAAGAATATTTCTTTTGATTCGTTAAAGGGTAAATGGGTATTCATAAATTATTGGGCGGGCTGGTGCGACACTTGTGTTGCGGAAATTCCTGAGTTTAATCGCTTCTATGAACGTCATAAAAAGGATCCTATCGCCCTTTTTGCTGTTAATTATGATAATTTACCTTTATTTAAGCAAAACAGCCTCATTCGCAGACTGAAAATACAATACCCCAATCTATTAAATGACCCAGGAAAGGAGTTACGTTTAGGCGACCTTCGCGGTGTACCGGTTACTTTTGTCTTCAATCCTAAAGGTGAGTTAGTGAAAACCTTATATGGTGGTCAAACCGCAGAATCATTAGATGAGGTCATTAGTACTAATTAACTCCAATTTAAACGTTGTTTTTGATCGCGGGTGATGCGGATTTTTATTAACCAATCCCCTTCTTCGTTTAAAGACTCATTCAATACCGCGCCCAACTCATACAATTGCGCACGAAGCTTGGCTTGAGTGGGTTTTATGGTCACATCTTCAATTAAAACCGCGCCATGCAATTGTGAAGCAATGGTTTCTTTTAATAAATCCAAGCCCGCACCGGTGGCAGCTGAGACCCATACTTTACATAAATTGCCTTGATAGTCGACTTTAGCTTGCCACCCTTCTTGGAGGTCAATTTTATTAAAGACTTGAATGATAGGGATATCTTGCACACCCAACTCATCTAATACCTTTTCCACCGCTGCCGCCATGTCACGCCAGTGCGGATCAGAAATATCGATAACATGCAGTAAAAGATCGGCTTGTTCAGTTTCTTCTAAAGTAGCCCTAAAGGCTTCTACTAAATGGTGGGGTAAGTCGCGGATAAAGCCCACGGTATCAGCCAAAATCGTAGCGGCAGAGCCTGGTAAATCCAGTTTGCGCATAGTGGGGTCTAGAGTAGCGAATAATTGATCGGCAACATAAATGCTTTCCCCAGTTAACGCATTAAATAAGGTGGATTTTCCGGCGTTGGTATAGCCTACCAAAGACACAGTAGACATGGCCGCCTTGCGACGCGCTTGCCGGTTTTGATCGCGGCTACAGCGAACTTTTTCTAAACGTTTATTGATGGATTTAATTCGTTCGCGCAGCAAACGACGGTCGGTCTCTAATTGCGTCTCTCCAGGGCCTCGTAAGCCTATACCCCCTTTTTGACGCTCTAAGTGAGTCCAACCACGGATAAGACGTGTAGAGATATGTTGTAACTGGGCTAATTCAACCTGCAGCTTTCCTTCAAAAGTTCGAGCACGTTGAGCAAAAATATCTAAAATCAGGCCGCTTCTATCGACCACGCGACATTCAAAGAGGCGCTCTAAATTTCGCTCTTGTGATGGGGACAATTCGTGATTAATTAATACCAGCTCTGCATTCAGCGCTTTAACCATTTGGGTGATTTCTTCTGCTTTGCCTTTACCCACATAATATTTGGCATCGGGAGTTGCGCGGGTACCAGTGACGTAATCCAAAACCTCGGCCTGTGCTGAAAGGGCTAATTCCTCAAATTCAGCTAACGCCTTTTCAGCATCAACGCCAGGCAGTGCTAATTGTACTAACACTGCTCGCTCACCACCTTGCGGACGTTCAAACACAGCTTACCCCAACAGACCCAAAGAAGCTTAGTCTGCCACAGTTCCTTCTTCCTCACCAGATGCATCTTCAACGGGTACTTTAACCATTCTTGAAGGGACAACAGTGGAAATAGCATGCTTGTAAACCATTTGGGTAATAGAGTTTTTTAACATCACCACGTATTGATCAAACGAATCAACCACGCCATGTAATTTAATCCCATTAACCAAAAACACAGAAACAGGAACCTTTTCCTTTCTTAACTCATTGAGGAAAGGGTCTTGTAGTAATTGATTTTTAGACATTGCCTACTCCTTATTGTTATTGTATTTTTACAGGCAAAAACGTGCTTCTAACTACTTATTCGTCATTCTCAGAGAAAACTTTAGCTAATTTCATGACAGGCGAATTTGAATCCGCTAATATAAGTGCTCGAAATGAGTAATTAATTGCACGTAACGAGTAATTCTGTTCTCAGCGTTATATTGACTTAAAAGGAGATTTACATGTCAGCAAACAGCCAAAATGTTCAAGATTTGGTCAAAAAAGACAAGCCTAAGGATGATGAAACCCAGATTTTCACACCAGATGAATTTTTTACCTTACCTTTTCAGGAATTTAGCAATGTTGCTGTCCTAAAAAAGAACAGAAATGTTCTTAATGAATTAGAGCCTGCTATGCAAGTAGCCATAGCGACCCAGAAATTGTTGGAATGCCCAGAAGAAGAATTAAACAGTTTTGGCCATATTATTGATGGAGCTCGCGATCCAATAAACAATAATAATAATAGTTTTATAAAAGTATTGGCTACAGGTTTAGAAGTTAAACGGCATCTAAACGGTCTAGCAGATCATAATAATAAAAAACCCTACCTCATGCTTTTGGGCACTGAATATAATCCTGACATTTATGAGCAATTTAAAGCGCTGACTTTTGAAACTTTAAAGGGCAAGGAATTTGATATTGCTATTCAGCTTGCAATGAATACTCCTGAAGAAGAAATTCGTGATGAATTAAGTAAAAAAATCAGAATTATTTCCTCTACTTTATTTACAGAAGTTTCAACGTCTTTCATGACACAAAGAAATATCGAACGTTTATTATTAGGTATAAATCCAGAGCAATTTTTCTTGGATCGCGACTTTAACACAGATACTTATAATAAATTTGGTGTCTTATTTACTAGTGACTTAATCCAAGGCCAAGAATCCGTTATTGCTAAACGAATAGTAGACAATGTTACTGACACCAAAAAATTATCCAATATTTGTAAAAAATGCGAAGCATTAACGCGATCGGCTACTGATGGATCTGCGTTTTTCAAATTGCTTAATGCAGCAATCTCTGCGGCCGTAGCAGAAAAAACGAATGGTGGAGAGATTGAAGACCCTGTGCCTCCCGCTACAGCTAGCAGCACGTCAAGCACCACCAGCGGAACTACTGCAGGTAATCATCCAGATAGCGTATTTGGTAGAACAGCTGATGCAAATGCGAATAAAGCTAACACTAATGCGAATAATCCTGCCAATAATAACAACGAAAAGAGTTGTTGTACTTGGTGGTAATTAACTAGCGAAACTTTATCCTTGTGATTCCCGCTCACGCGGGAATCACTCCCAACCAACAACCTTTACATTTTTTTTACCATTTATTTACACACTATCGCGAAACAAGTCATGTTAGTATTTTTAAACAATCTTTGATTATCTCTTGAACTAATTTTACTGTACAAAAATAAAATTATTGATACTATTCGCGTCGCAAAAACACCTGCGTGTTTGTTCATCTTTAGGCAAAGGAATAGCTATGACTCTATCAAAATTAACAGTGGGTTTAGTACAAGAAAAATGGTATGAAAATCGTAGCGAACATTTGGATCGCTTAGCCTCTGGCATCCATTCTGCTGCGCAACAGGGTGCAGATTTAATCTGCTTACAAGAGCTGACCCTTAACGCTTATTTTTGCACACGTTCCAATGTCGATCCCCAACCCTTTATGGAAGACATTGCTACTGGTCCCACTGCAGAATTCGTCAGTAAAATGGCAAAAACTCATCAAGTATTTATCACGGCTTCCTTATTTGAAAAAGCTGGATACAACACCGCTGTAGCTTTTAATCCTCAAGGAGAATTAATAGCCACTACCCGCAAACAACATATTCCTAGCGGCGAAAAATATCACGAAGATTATTATTTCAAGCCGGGTGATTCTAATTATCCCGTACATCAAATTGCTGATCATGGAATAGGTTTACCCACTTGTTATGATCAATGGTTTCCTGAGCTGTCACGAATTTATGGATTAAAAGGAGCAGAAATTTTAGTGTATCCCACGGCTATTGGTAGTGAACCAACAGCACCTGGGTTTAATAGTCAGCCCATGTGGCAAAAAGTCATGGTCGCTCAAGGCATCATGAGTAATACCTTCATCATTGCAGTGAATCGGGTAGGTACTGAAGATGGTTTAGAGTTTTATGGCAGTAGTTTTATTAGTACCCCAACCGGTGAAATTCTTGCGCAGGCGCCTCGACATGAGCCTGCTGTATTAGTTGCAGAATTAGACTTTACTCAACGCGAACTTTGGGGCCGCTTATTTCCCTTTGCTAAACAAAGACAAGCAGCCACTTATAATGATTTGATTCAAGCCGACTAAAAGAGGAATCATACTATATGACTATGAATGCATTGTCCGATGATAATTTGTATAACATTGCACACTGGGGTGAAGGGTATTTCAGCATTAACGCTCAAGGAAAAATAGAAATCAGTAAAACGCCCGGGAATAAGGGTGTCGAATTGCAAGCCATTGTGAATGCCGCCGATCGCGCAGGTCTTCACCTCCCTTTGCTCATCCGTTGTAGCGATATTTTACATGATAGAGTTCGACGTATTTATCAAGCGTTTAATGAATCCATTGAAGAAAATGACTATGCGGGAAACTATCAGTTGATTTACCCTATTAAAGTGAATCAAGAACAAAGTGTAGTACGTGAGCTTTTAAAGTCACCCAATAATAAAATAGGACTTGAAGCAGGCAGCAAACCCGAGTTAATGGCGGTAATCGGCATGTTGGGTAATCAATACAGCACTATTATTTGTAATGGCTATAAAGATAGTTCTTATATTCGCATTGCTTTAATTGCCCAACAAATGGGTCACAAAGTCTTTATCGTCATCGAAAAGAAATCGGAATTAGATATTATTCTTAATGAATCTAAACGTATTGGGGTCAAACCCACTTTAGGTGTACGCATTCGTTTGATGAGCAAGAGTGCAGGTAAATGGGAAAACACCGGTGGAGTTAAATCCAAATTTGGCTTAAATGCCAAACAAGTGTTAGAAGTGATCTCACAATTAAAAACACATGATATGTTGGATTGTTTGCAATTAATGCATTGTCATTTAGGATCACAAATTGCCAACATCCATGATATTCGTCACTGCATGCAAGAAGTAGCACGTTATTATGTGGAGCTACGTCAATTAAATGCACCGATTGGCACCATCGATGTGGGCGGTGGTTTGAGTGTCGATTATGAAGGAACTCGCGCTAATAAAGGCTGCTCAATGAATTACAGTTTAAACGAATATGCAACGCATATTCTTTTAGCGATTAAACATTTGTGTCAGCAAGCCGAAATTCCTGAACCTAATATTATTTCCGAATCAGGAAGAGCGTTGACCGCACATCATGCTGTTTTGATTTCCGATATTACTGATATAGAAATTATTGATAAAGCACCTGTGCTTCCACAAATTGAGGAAGAAGATTCACATGTGATTCGCGATATTTATGATACTTACCAAGCCATGTCAGACAGCACAACTTCTGAAGTGTATAACTACGCGGTGCATTCCTTAAATGAAGCACATTCTTTGTTTAAGCATGGGGTCATTGGTTTGCAGGACAAAGCGAAGGTCGAAGCTTTTTTTACTACTATTTGTATGGAATTAAAGGAACGCTTAGATGAAAATAATCCTAGCGAAAAATCCTTGCTTATGGCAATCAATGAAAGTTTAGCTGCAAAAATTTTTTGTAATATTTCTTTTTTTCAATCCATTCCAGATGCTTGGGCTATTGGACAAATTTTCCCAGTAGCACCAATTTCTCATTTGCAAGAAACACCCAGCATGCATACAATTTTACAAGATTTAACTTGTGATTCGGATGGTACGTTAAAACAATATCCCGGACGTTCTGGTGTGAATTCCACGTTAATGTTGCCGCCTTATGACGCAGATAATCCCTACGCCATTGGTTTCTTTTTGGTGGGAGCTTATCAAGAAATTTTGGGGAACTTACATAATTTATTTGGTGACACTAATTCTTTAGATGTAAGACTTTCCGATGATGGTCACTTTGAGTTAGATGATTTAGTTAGCGGCGATACGGTCACCAATGTGTTGAATTTAGCGCATTACGATACTAAAAAATTAATTCAATCTTATGAAAAACAATTAATACAAACAGAACTGCCCAAAGAAAAAATTCTTTCTTATCTTAATGAGCTAAGATGCATTTTTTCCCAATTAACTTATTTAGATGGAAATGGTGTTGCTTGATGAATGTTAATACTCCCAAAAGCTCTGGTTTTCATATGCCTGCAGAATGGCATCTGCATGAACGATGTTGGATGGCTTGGCCCTGTCATGAAGAAACTTGGTCTAAGATAGGTTTGGATAAAGCACAAAAAGCTTATGCTCGGGTTGCTAGTGCCATTGCTGAATTCGAACCGGTTACCATGATTGTTAATCCACAAGATGAAACCCAAGCAAGATCTTTATTGCCAGCATCTATTCAATTATTTCCTTTAGCCATTAATGATTCTTGGATGCGCGATACAGGCCCTACTTTTTTGATAACAGAAAATCAATTAGCCGGCGTGGATTGGATTCATAATGCTTGGGGTGGAAATTATGTGGATTGTGCATTAGATAATGCCATTGCCGCTGCAGTGATTGAGCAAACTCATGCGCATTATTTCCATGCGCCTTTAGTAATGGAGGGAGGATCCTTTCATGTCGATGGTGAAGGAACTGTGTTAACGAGTCGTGAATGTTTGCTGAATGGGAATCGTAATCCACACCTTAATCAACAACAAATTGAAGCCTTTCTCTGTGATTATCTGAATGTGGAAAAAGTGATTTGGTTGAATCAAGGTTTATTGGGTGATGAAACGGATGGGCATATTGATGAGATTGCTTGTTTTGTTGCTCCCGGAAAAGTGTTGTGTCTAATTACCGAAGACAAAGAAGATCCTAACTATGATCGTTTGCAAGAAAATTATAACATTTTGTGTACTACAACAGACGCAAGAGGTCGCCGGTTGGAAGTATTCACTGTGGAACAACCGCCGGCAACGATAATGGATGGTGAGCGTTTAACGTTGTCATATATCAATTTTTATCTGGCGAATAAAGGGATTGTCATGCCTGCTTTTGGTTATGAACAATATGATCATGCGGCTTACAGCTTATTTCAAAAATTATTTCCCCAATATAAATTAAGTCAAATTGATGCTCTAGATGTATTTGCGGGTGGTGGCGGAATTCATTGTATTACGCAACAGCAGCCTAAGCTCGGGTGATGGTTTTGTCTCAGAGAGAATACCTTGTACTCTTTGAGATATTTCTTACATTTCGTCGCTCATTTCACCCGATGACTCTTTTTGTAAAACAGCTATACTAAAATCTCAAAAGGGATGACATGGATATGTCTGACAGGAAGTCAACTCAAGGGACCAGCACAACGGATGTGCTTCGCTGCAAGGACGCAGCACTTATTATTTCATCAAAGATTTTTTCAATACCATCTTTTTTTCAAAACCATCGTAGGTTGGGTCGAGACCCAACAAACATTTCATAAGGGATGTAATGTTCCCTTCCCCCGCAAGCGGGAGAAGGTGCCTAAGGACGGATGAGTTTTTTTAGATATCAATATTCTCAGCATCTAAAGCATTCGTTTCAATGAAGTCTCGTCGTGGTTCAACATGATCACCCATTAAGGTGGTAAAGATCTCATCTGCAGCAACCGCATCTTCAATGTTCACTTGCAACATGCGACGTACATTTGGATCCATAGTGGTTTCCCATAACTGATTGGGATTCATTTCTCCCAAACCTTTATAACGTTGAATGGTCTGACCTCTTTTCGCTTCTTCCATTAACCAATCTAGTGCCTGTTCAAAATGTTCTACTGGTATAACTTTTTCACCTCTTTGTACATAAGCGCCTTCTTCGATTAAACCAGAAAGCTTGCTACCTAAAGCAACCATTTCCTTATAATCTTTGGAATAGAAGAACTCCGCATTCATCGGAATAGAATGATCCGTACCATGTTGAGTTAGAGTGATTCGCGGAATATATAAATTATTTTCTGGAAGTGCGAGCACATCCACTTTAAACGCTTCTGTCTTACTATCGATTTGTTGCAAACTTAAATGTAATTGCTTACACCATTGCGAAATTTTTTCTTCGTGATTGAAGTCTTCATTATGCAAGGCTGGCAAATAAGTCACTCTCTTAAGAATATTAATCGGGTAACGGCGTTTATAGCGCTTAATAATTTTCTCAACGCGTCTAAACTGTTTCACTAAATCTTCCAATGCCATCATAGTAATTGCAGGAGTATTTGCTCCTGGATAGAAGGAAGCACCGTCCATCGCACTTTGGGTTAAATATTCAAAGAGTGCTTCATCATCTTTCACATACTGTTCTTGTTTTCCGCGCTTCACTTTATACAACGGTGGTTGCGCAATGTAGATATAACCGCGTTCAATCAATTCGCGAGTTTGTCTATAGAAGAAGGTCAATAATAAGGTACGAATGTGTGATCCATCCACGTCAGCATCGGTCATGATGATGATGCGATGATAACGTACTTTATCTGGATCGTATTCGTCAGGACCAATACCACAACCTAAAGCGGTAATGAGTGTCGCCACTTCTTGTGAAGCGAGCATCTTATCAAAGCGTGCTTTTTCAACGTTTAAGATTTTACCTTTAAGCGGAAGAATCGCTTGAAATTTGCGATCACGTCCTTGTTTCGCAGAACCACCCGCAGAATCTCCCTCCACTAAGTACAGTTCTGACAAAGCAGGATCCTTCTCTTGGCAATCCGCTAATTTTCCTGGTAGTCCAGCGATATCTAAAGCACCTTTACGACGTGTCATTTCACGCGCACGACGTGCAGCTTCTCGAGCTCTCGCTGCATCGATAATCTTCGCGACGATTGCTTTTGCTGCTGCTGGATTTTCTAAAAGGAAGTCATTGAACTTTTCAGACACACTAGATTCCACTGCTGATTTCACTTCAGAGGAAACTAATTTATCTTTAGTTTGCGATGAAAATTTTGGATCTGGAACTTTAACGGATAAGACAGCCGTTAAACCTTCTCGCGCATCATCTCCAGTAGGAGATACTTTTGCTTTTTTAGCGTACCCTTCGTTTTCAATGTAATTGTTTAAAGTTCTAGTTAAGCCCGCACGAAAACCTGCCATGTGGGTTCCACCATCGCGCTGCGGAATATTATTAGTAAAACAATATATGGTTTCTTGGTATGAATCATTCCACTGCATAGACAATTCGACAACAATTCCATCGCGCTCTAAAGTCATAGAAAATACGGTAGGATTTATTGGGGTTTTATTTTTATTAAGGTGTTCTACGAAAGCGGTTATTCCACCTTCATAATGGAACGTGTCACTTCGTTGTGAACGTTCATCAAAAAGATGAATACATACGCCTGAATTTAAATAAGAGAGTTCGCGTAATCGCTTGGCAAGAATGTCGTAGTGGAATTCGATGTTGGTAAAGGTTTCCGCGCTGGGTTTAAACCAAATTTGTGTTCCGGTATTGTTTGCATCCCCTGTTTCTTTGATGGGGGCATCCGGTACGCCATGGCGATAATGTTGTTCGTGTACTCTTCCATGACGACGCACGACTAGGTGTAATTCTTCGGAAAGCGCATTTACTACAGAAACCCCTACTCCATGCAAACCACCGGAGACTTTATAGGAGTTATCATCAAACTTTCCTCCGGCATGGAGAATAGTCAAAATTACTTCTGCAGCGGAACGTCCTTCTTCTTTATGAATATCTACAGGAATCCCGCGTCCATCATCTTTAACTGTGATGGATTCATCCATATGAATAGTAACGAAAATTTCTTTACAATGTCCTGCGAGTGCTTCATCAATGGAGTTATCAACGACTTCAAAGACCATATGATGAAGACCGGTACCATCATCAGTATCACCAATGTACATTCCTGGTCTTTTTCTTACTGCATCTAAACCCTTTAGGACTTTAATATTATTTGAATCATAACTGGCGTCAACGCTCATTAGAAACCCTCTTTGCCGTTTTATAAATTGTATCTTTTGAAGACCTTTATTATACCATGATTTACTCAGTGTTTGTATGTTATGAAGGAAGTTTGTGTGTTTAGGGTTTAGGAGAGTTTTGCTTAGGAAGGCGAAAGCATGTGCGCTTTCAATATTCACACTGCTCAATAAATGCCATCAATTATAGGGTATGACAAAAGCAATGAAACGTAGCCTGTATTAGACGCAGTCGTAATACAGGAATAACCACCCCAAACCCGTAAATTGGCTAATAGTTCAAATAAATTTCTTGAATTAGATTGCTGAGGATCCTGGACTACGACTGCGTCTAATACAGGCTACGGTTTTTCTGTTCCGAGCGCGCGCAAGTCTTGGATTTGTTCCACGTGAAACATTGGGGATTAACCTACTGATTCCATCTGCCCTAGATTAGAGACCATCCCGGATTCAATACGAAATTCCTGTAGATCATCTTGAGGAATTAACTGTTGAAAGCTCTCACTAAAAGTATTGGTAATGACGAACTGTCCTTTACGTTTAACTAAATGCTGCAAGAGTCTTTGCTGATGTAGTGAATCCAATTCAGCAGCTAAATCGTCAAATAAAAATAAGCAATTTTTATCGAGAAGATCGGCTTGCGCGAGTTTCATCGCGATCAATATAATCTTTTGCTGACCCCGAGAAAGAATCTGTTTGGCTTTCACATTTCTACTTTCAATGAGCAGATCCGCTTGATGTGCCCCAAACTGAGTATAAGATTTTTGTTTATCTCCGAGAAAACTTTCAGCCAAAATTTCTAATAAATCTTTCCCGCTATTCTTCCTATCCCAACCTTTGATATAACTTATCTCACATTGAACATCAGTCAATTCCGAGATAACCCTTTGAAAATGTACCTGCCACTGCTCAAAATACTCTTTTCTCAAACCATCTAAACTCTGAGCAAGTTCGGCTAATTGTTTATCCCAAGGCACAAATTGACTATAAGATGCGGCGGTTTTCAATAGAGCATTCCGTTGTTTCAACACCCGCTTATAGTCTTTCCACAAACCCAGATAACTTTGTTTCACGTGAAACAATCCCCAATCTAATACACTTCGACGCACTGAAGCACCCGCATCGATAATTTGAAAAAGGTCGGGGTAAAAAATTTGGCAAGGAATAGCATAAGCTAGCTGGCTGGTGGTTTGACAAAACTGATTATTCAATTTGATCTGGGTGGGGTCAGAACTAGATTTCTGAATAGAAATAGTTTGTTCTTGTTGCGCACGAGCAAAGACCGTTAGGGTGTCATGCTCATTAGTAATCATTGGTGAAATCTCTCGTGAACGAAAAGAATGCCCACAACTCAAGAGATATAATGCCTCTAAAATAGAGGTTTTTCCGCTACCATTAGGACCGGTAATCCAATTAAATCTTGGACTTAGTTCCAATCGTGCCGATAAAATATTGCGAAGAGCATGAATTTTTAATTCAGTTAAAATCATATTTTCATAGGCATGATGATGTATTGATAGTTTTCGTTCTGTAACGATTCAATTAAAATACTGCTATCGGTATTTGACATCGATAAACGAATTGGTCCATCACCAAAATAATTAAGTACATCTAAGAGGTAGGTCGCATTTAACCCAATTTTAAGCTCTTCACCCTGTGTTTCTGCAACCAAGGACTCTTCAGCCTCCTCTTGCTCATTATTGTTCGCTATGAGCGTAAATTGACCAGACTGTAAATAAAGCATTACCGCCTTAGATTTTTCATGGGCCAGAATTACAATACGCGATAAAGAGCGTTTAAAAGCAGCACAATCGATGGTGATCTGTTTATCTTGCTCACGTGGAATAGCTTTAGCGTAAGGAGGAAAACGTGCATCAATCAATTTCGATAAAAACACAAATTGACTACTGACTAATTTAAAATGGGATTTTCCTGCAGCCAATAGGACATTTTCATCGGTAATCGATCCCAGGAGTCTTAATAATTCCTGAACACCCTTTTTAGGTAATAGCAATTTGTTTTGCCCGGAGTTGGCGCAAGCATAACGACTAATAGCCATTCTATGCCCATCGGTGGCCACAGCAGAAATTAGATTCGGTTCAAACTCTAAAAATAAGCCATTAAGGAATACCCTAACATCCTGCTGGGACATAGCAAAATGAGTGGATTGCAGTAACTGCAATAAAACTAAACGAGGAAGATTGAGTTCGACATCATTACATTCATCTTCACTCAAAGGGTAGTTTTCAGCCGGCAAAGTGGTCAGCTTGAACGAGCTTCGGCCATTTTTAATGGTTAATAGATTATTTTCACACACCAACTTAGGAACTGTGTTTTCATCTAGAGAACGAATGATATCAATTAATTTTTTCGCAGGGACAGTAATACTCCCAGTTTGAGCACTATCACAGGCTACATGAGCAGAGATCTCAATCTCTAAATCGGTGGCGGTGATGAATAACCTACCCTCACTAACTTTTAATAAAAAATTAGACAGAATGGCCAAAGATTGTTTCTTATCAACAGCCCCGGCTACAGTCAGCAGCGGCGTTAGCAAATCTTCCTTTTTAATCGATAACTCAAACAAAATAAGCTCCCAGTTAAGAAGACAAGATACGCATTAAGTTTTTATGGTCTTCAGCAAAATCACTGTCATCTTGAATTAATTCTTTGACTTTTCTACACGCATGAATAACCGTAGTATGGTCACGTCCACCAAAATGGTCACCAATTTCAGGTAAACTATGGTTAGTTAGCTCTTTACTTAAGGCCATAGCCATTTGCCGCGGCCGAGCTATTGAACGACTTCTACGTTTAGAAAGTATATCAGCAACCTTAACTTTGTAATATTCCGCCACCGTCTTTTGAATATTCTCAATAGTGACCAATTTGTCTTGTAAAGCTAAAAGGTCACGTAAAGCTTCATGAACGAATTCAATAGTAATAGGCTTGCCGGTGAAATGCGCATTAGCAATAACGCGTCTTAAAGCGCCTTCTAATTCACGCACATTAGAACGAATCCGTTTAGCAATGAAGAAAGCCACCTCATAAGGGAGTTCAATATTGGATTGCTCCGCTTTACTAATCAAAATCGCCACTCGCGTTTCTAATTCGGGAGGCTCTACGGCTACAGTAAGTCCCCAACCAAATCGGGATTTTAATCGCTCTTCCATCCCTTCGATTTCTTTAGGATAGCGATCACTAGTGAGAATAATTTGTTGTTGGCCTTCAAGTAAGGCATTGAAAGTATGGAAAAATTCCTCTTGAGATCGATCTTTTCCAGCAAAAAACTGAATATCGTCAATCAACAAGGCATTTAAGGAACGATAAAAACGTTTGAATTCATTAATGGAGTTGGTTTGCAAGGCTTTTACCATGTCTGCAACAAAACGCTCAGAATGCAAATAAAGAACTTTAGCTTCTGGATTGTTCTTTAGAATATTATTTCCGATAGCATGCATAAGGTGGGTCTTGCCTAAGCCTACGCCACCATAAATGAATAAAGGATTAAAGGCATCACCAGGGCGCTCAGCGACTTGCATGGAGGCAGCGCGAGCTAATTGGTTAGAATTTCCTTCTACAAAGCTGTCGAAGGTAAATTTTTTATTTAAATGACTACTCTTATAATCCACAGCCTTAATAGAAGATGTTTTATTCACAACTGCAGAACTACTGTTGACGGTAGTATTTACCACTTCAACCGCTGGGGTAGTAGTCTCGGTAGTTTTAGTACCTATTTCAATAGAAACCGATTTAATCTCTTCGCCAGAAAATTGCTTAATAAGCTCTTCAATTCGCGAAAAAAAATGCTTTTTTACCCAGTCAACTACAAAGCGATTGGGAGCAAATAAAACAAAACGTTGCTCATCGGTATGAGCTTGTAAAGGACGCAACCAGGTATTAAATTGCTGAGCAGAATACTCATCCTGCAGTAAACCTAAACATTTTTGCCAAACTGTTGCAGACACAACATGACTCCTCATCAAATAAGGGTGGTAAATCAGTAAAACTAATTATTCACAGCTATAAATAGTGCCATTGAAAACACGTAGGCAGCAAGATAATTAAAAAGAATTAATTACAGCATTGATAAACGATTATCAAAATATAAACAAAATATAAGGTGTATTAGTAAAAGCATATGTTCGGGATCGATTATACTCAGCCGCTCACAAAAGGCAAAGTTATCCACAAAAAATTTCCTATTTCCAACAAAACATAAACTGACTGAATTAATATAATGCAAATTGAACCATAGTAACTATGTATAAGCCCTTCTTTATCCTCAGGATAAGTTGCATATAAAAGTACAAATAAAAAAAATTCAAACTTACAAACAAATAAAACACAAGCTAAATCAAGGCTTATATACAGACTAAAATACAACATAACATATTGATAATAATAGTAAATATTATGTTATCAACAGGCAAATGCTTCACTAATAATAAAAATAGGGTTTATATATAAAGATTTATAATTATTATTGGCGGATTTTTAAAAATGTTGGAACTTTTAGATTATTTTGAAATTTCCCGCTTTTACAAAAATTACTCTCCTAATTGACAAAGTTTGTGAATAAGCAGGCATTTAAAACCTTATTATCTAGTGAATAACATGATGTATAAGGGCCCTTTGCCAAATTACACACAATAGAAACAGGGGAAATACCGGAGTTTTATACAGATTAAATATGTTGTAACCCATTGATTTAAAACGAATAAATAAGGTTGCCAACAGATTTTTTAAAGCTAATAATAAAAAACAAATAAGATCTCTTTAAATACTTATATTAATTAGTGCCCTGAATAACTTCTAAAATAATCAAACTAGTAAATTGACAGCATCTGTAAAGTTCTTTATCATTGCGACCCTCATAATTTTATAAACAGGTTCATCATGAAACGTACCTTTCAACCCAGTAATTTAAAACGTAAACGTGATCATGGTTTTCGTGCACGTATGGCTACACGTGGTGGAAGACTTGTTCTTAAGCGACGTCGTGCTAAGGGCCGTAAACGTTTGACTGCCTAAGTGTTTGATTTTAAAAAGACACAGCGATTATTGAATAAAACTGATTACGATCGGGTGTTTGAAAAAGCCAAAAAGATGGTAACTCCTAATTATATTGTTCTTTATCGAAAGAACAATTTAGGTTATGCTCGACTTGGGCTTGCTTTATCCAAAAAAATGGTAGCTAAAGCCCACGATCGCAATCGTATTAAACGCCTTTTACGCGAAGGTTTTCGCCAAGAACACTTACCTTCAGTGGATATAATATTCTTGGCTAGAAGCGATGTTGCCAAAGAAACCAATTCAAACATAAATACACAATTGAGTAAGACATGGGAAAATATAACGTTGTACTACGACAAATAGTCTGTTTTCCCATTAAAATATATCAATATTTGCTTAGCCCCTTGATTAAACCTAGTTGTCGCTATTACCCTAGTTGTTCTGAATATGCGAGTAGCGCTATCACAGAATTAGGTGTTTTGAGAGGACTATGGATGTCACTTAAACGGATATTACGATGTCATCCTTGGTCATCAGGCGGCTATGATCCAGTATTTCCTAACGATGAGAAGCTTTAATGGATAACAAACGTATAATTTTATATATGGCACTGGCTGTAGTCAGTATGTCCCTTTGGAATGCTTGGCAAATTGATTACCCAAGCAAAGCACCGGTTACTTCGACAGCTCCTACTAGTCAGGTGAGCAAGGAAGGTCATTTATTGCCCAAAGTATCATCTCCTACGGAAACCCAGCAGACGACTTTAAGCCAAACGTCTCCCTCGGATAATAATACAACGACTCAATTAATTTATGTTAAAACGGACGTCTTAGATGTCGCTATTGATTTACGTCAAGGCGATATAGTTGATGCCAATTTATTGGATTACCCTTTAAGCGTTGAGGATAAAAACAAACCTTTTCCGCTGCTACAAAACAATCTGAACGAACGTTATGTAGCCAACAGCAGTTTATTTGTTACTTCTGGACAAGAAGTTCAATCCTTAAACCTAGGTTACACCGCTTCCCAACAAAGTTATGAGTTAGGTTCTGATCAAAATCAACTAGTCGTTACTATTGAAGGAAAAACGGATAACGGCTTATTAGTGAAAAAGGAATTTACTTTTACCAAAGGCAGTTACTTAATTCCTATTGACTATAAAATTGTGAATAAAGGCGATGCGGTTTGGAAAGGTTATCTCAATACTCAGCTTTTACGCAGTTCTCCAAAAGAAGATAAGTCTAGCATTTTTCATATAGGCTCATTCACCGGCGCATCTTATTCCAATCCAGGTAAGCATTCTTATCAAAAAGTAGGCTTTTCCGACATGCTTAAAGCTAATTTAGATGTGGATGCCAAAGGTGGCTGGATTGCCATGCAACAACATTACTTCTTAAGCGCTTGGGTACCCAAGGACAGTAGTGATAATAAATTTTACACTCGCGCGGTCAATGGTGATTTCACTATTGGTGCAGTTAGCGCGCCGATCGTTGTGAAGCCCAATGAGCAACAAGAAGTCGGCTCCAAGTTGTATGTGGGGCCGGAAATAACCAGTGTGCTTAAAAGCATAGCACCTTCTTTAGACTTAACCGTGGATTATGGCATTTTATGGTTCGTTTCTTCGCTATTATTCTCTTTACTGAAGGCTGTTTATAATGTTGTCGGAAATTGGGGCTGGTCCATCGTCATTGTGACCATGTTAATTAAATTAGCCTTTTATCGTTTATCTGCCACCAGTTATAAATCCATGGCGGGCATGCGCAAATTACAACCTAAGCTCCAAGCGCTAAAAGAACGTTATGGCGATGATAAAGCGAAAATTAGTCAAGCCACTATGGAGTTGTATAAGCAAGAAAAAGTGAATCCCTTAGGCGGTTGTTTACCTATTCTGATTCAAATTCCAGTCTTTATTGCTCTTTATTGGGTTTTATTAGAAAGTGTGGAATTACGCCAAGCACCATTCATTTTATGGATTAAAGACCTCGCTGCGTCTGATCCTTATCATGTTTTGCCCTTGATAATGGGTGCAACAATGTTGATTCAACAAAAATTGAATCCTGCACCACCAGATCCTGTTCAGGCTAAGATGATGATGTTTTTACCTATCTTATTTACCGGATTATTTTGGAGTTTCCCTGCAGGTCTAGTCTTGTATTGGATTGTGAATAATACCTTATCGATTATGCAGCAATGGTATATCACTCGAAAATATTCCGATGATAAGCCCGTTAAGAAATTGGTGGCCACAGTAAAATAATGTTTACTGAAACTATTGTAGCCATTGCTACCCCTCCCGGTCGCGGAGGGGTGGGCATTCTGCGTTTATCCGGCCCTAAATCTTATGACATCGCGCTAAAACTTAATGGCAATAAAGTCCTTCATCCACGACAAGCTTCGTTTTGTTCTTTTTTTATCAATCATCAAAGTGAAGTCATTGACCAGGGGTTAATGTTGTATTTTAAAGCCCCAAATTCATTTACTGGGGAAGAGATCGTAGAAATCCATGCACATGGGTCTCCAGTTGTTTTAGATCTCCTATTGAAGGAATGTGTAAGCTTTGGAGCTCGTCTCGCTCGTCCTGGAGAGTTTTCCGAAAGAGCTTTTCTAAATGATAAAATTGATTTAACCCAGGCAGAAGCCATCGCAGACTTGATTCATGCTAGCTCACAAACAGCTGCTCGCATGGCAGTTCGTTCTTTACAAGGTGATTTTTCTAAGAGAATTCATCAACTTAATGAGCAAATCATTTACTTACGCATGTATGTAGAAGCGGCTATTGATTTCCCAGAAGAAGAAATTGATTTTTTAAATGATGGCAAAGTAACCGGCTTACTTAAAACTATTATTGAGCAATTGGACGCTATTCGTGCCCAGGCTCATCAGGGTCTAATATTAAGGGAAGGTTTATCCCTGGTTATTGCGGGAAGACCTAATGCTGGAAAATCCACCCTAATTAATCGCCTTGCCCAAAAAGAGATTGCCATTGTAACCGACATTCCTGGGACAACTCGCGATGTCATGCGAGAGCATATTTTACTCGATGATATTCCTTTACATATTGTCGATACCGCCGGGCTTAGAGAAAGTAACGATCCTGTAGAGATAGAAGGGATAAAACGTGCTTGGCTGGAGTTACATAAAGCGGATTGCGTTTTACTGGTCATTGACATGAACGACCTAGAAACTGCCGAGTTGCTGTCTCAGGAAATAAAGGATGCCCTGCCTGATTCGGTGCCAATTATCAGTATATTCAATAAAATAGATCTTAAAAACGAAGTAGCTAGAAAAGAGGATTTCACAGTTTTTCTCTCGGCCAAATCGGGGGAAGGTATTGATGCACTTAAAGATTTGATAAAGCAAACAGTGGGTTATCAACCCAATGAGGGCCAGTTTTTAGCGAGAAGACGGCATTTGTTGGCCTTGGATGAAGCGAAGGCCTTTTTGTTGACCGGACAACAACAATTGTTTGAACATCGGGCTGGAGAGCTCTTAGCTGAGGACTTACGATTGGCTCATCAAGCATTAAGCCAAATTACTGGGGAATTCAGTTCGGATGATTTATTGGGTCATATTTTTTCTAGTTTTTGCATAGGCAAATAAAGCCTTTGCTCACGAAAACAACATATAAATATATAAAAAACATCTTGTCAAAAATATAGACTAATGGTATTTTATTAATAACACATTACTCTTCTATTCATTGTTTGTGAGTTTGTTCTTATGCCTTATTCAAGCCAAAATGTAGATTTTCGTCGTGACAAACAACAATTTTTCACCGCTCTTCAATCCAAAAATAAAGGTACGGAATTTCATTTTGCTGACACTAAAACCAATGAAAAAAATTACGGCTTTTTACTGCAAAATAAACTCACTTTAGAAGCCGAATTATCGCAACTTTTTGCTTCCTTAAAGAAGCAAAATGCTGAATATAATAATCAATTTTGGTTTTATTGCTATTATTGTGCCTCCCTTCTAGAAGCGTATTATAAGGCTTATGGCCAGCAAATAAAAATGTCCGAGTTCACCCGAATTAAAGCGCAAATCAAAGATCGAGTGTATCAAGTTAAGAAGCCTAAAGAAGAAGATCCTAGCTTTGCTGAAGCGCTTCGTAATAAATTTATGAGCAGTTTAAGTAGCCTTGCGGATTCACCCAATCACATTTCGCAAATTCGCGACAATGTGGCTTTTGCCAATTTATGCCGTCTTTATTGGGTGTTTTGTCGCCTAACCTTAGTTCAGGGTTTAAGAGTTGCTAAAGATTTAGAGTTAATCGATAAATTGGATGTCGTTCTTGGTACGCATACTGATATTGATAAAATTATTGGAGCTATCCAAGCCCCCAATGGTGTTTTGAATTATTTTAGCGTGGGTTTATTCGCTTTTCGTTTAGTAGTTGATGGTGGTTTGTTGATTAAACATACTTTTTTCCCTTCGGATGAAGAAAAAGATGAAATGGGCGCCACTGCTTGGGATAGATTCAAGCATGAACTCTACAAAAGGCATTGTAATTTTGCTAACGATTTTGTTTGGGCAGTAGTGAATTTCCTCACTAATTTTAACCATATCTCCGGTATTCCTGGCGCAGTCACGGGCTATATCACAGCAGTCTTTTTGGTATTTGATATTTGTTTGTTGTTATACCGTAATAATTTAGCTAAAGAAGAATATTTGGCTAAGAAAAGTCAATATTTAGAAGAGTTAAAATATTACAACGACACGACGATTAAGTCTTATTTATCAGAAGAGCAGCGCCGTAATCATATTACTATGCTTAATCGACAATTAATTGAATTAGAAATGGATTGGCGAACTAAAGAAGCTACGTTTCTTTTCGCAGCCACTGCCGCAGCACTTTTATTTGCCGGGTTTACGCTCGCTTTATTGGTTTCTTCACCGGTGATTATTTTTGCTTCGTATTTCGTATGTCAGGTTGCCGTGGCCATGTATTTATCGACGGGTGCCTATTCGCAATTTTCTGAAAAAAGTTTGTTGTTGGAACAGGCTAACTTGACCGGCGAAAATTTGAATGTTGCGCGTAAAGAATATGAAATAGCTAGAAATGATTTTATTTTTGCGATGGTAAAAAATACCGTCATGCCGAGTTTATTGATAGCTACTTATGCGATTTGCTGGCCTGCTGCGATTGCATTAACTGTCTTGTATATGGGGCATGAATTATTACATGCTTATAATCAATATGGGCTTAATGCGGAATCGAAGTTATTGGCAGCAACGGCACCGAATGATTTTGCTCAGCCATCATTAGCGCCAGCGTTTTAATACAATCTTTTCATCTTCGCGCAAGATTTATCCTGTAGGTTGGGTCGTGACCCAACAAGAATATGGGGAAATTGTCCTGTATTACGACTTCGTCTAATACAGGCTACATCTTTCCAGTTAATCTAAGACTCCGGATACATCGAGTTAATCGCTGCAATATCCTTTTCACTTAACTGGGTCCGCTGACCAATTTCAGCGCCTTCAATCAAAGGAATAATGGTTGGTTGTCCATTCTTAGAAAAAGCATAAGCGCCATAATGCATAATGGATTGATAATCGTATTCGCCGAAATCTTTGCCATCAGTGAGATGTTGATCAAAGTTATAAGCGTGATCAGGGTCGATATTTTCCCAAATGATACGAATATAAGAATTTCTATCGGCTCGCGATTGCTCATGCCACATTCCTAATGCGTGACCTATTTCATGAACTGTATTCATAGTCGTGCAGCGGGGAGCTAAATTAATTTCTTGCGCGCCACCGTGTTTTCCTACGTAAGAAGAACAGGTGGTTCCTTCAGCAGGAATAAAGGAAATATAATCACGAAACTCGTAACGATTAGATGAATTTAATTCGACAAATTCAATTTTGCTATGCTTTTGCCAATGATCAATGGCTTGTAAGATAGCGAGTTTATTCATGAAGGGTAATTTTTCATTGATTTCGTAAGGAACAACGCCATTTTTCCATCGTGAACCACCCACTTTAGTAGTAACCACTGCACCTTGCCGGTTTAGTTTAGCTACTTTGCCTAATAAGATATCGCCTTCCACTACCGCAAATTCATTGATTTGTTCATAAACCAAAGTTCGACTGCCCATCACGGGATCGGCAACAGTAATTTGTCCCAACGTCGTTGCGTGTAATGGGAGAGATAAAAATGCGGCACTGAGTATACCAGTCGTCCTTAAACAGTAATTCATTTTTTAAATCCTTATAATAAAAATCCGTGGCCAGTATAGAAAAATCTGGGTTGAGATGTAAAGCCCAATCCTATAAGGTTTTCGAATAAATAAATGTAGGTTGGATCGAGACCCAGCAAAAGCAAAATTAGAGCGGGAATGACAAAGTCATTGTTTATTTAGATTCTTTTAATTGCAAAGCGCGTTCATACAATTCGTTTTTGTTCGCATCACTTAATTTACATGCAATATTGACCGCTTGTTTTAAAGGCATTTCGGCAAGCAACACCTTAAGCAAAGCATCATAAGCTGCAATATCATCTTTTATTTCGCATGGAGGAATAATTAGAACAAACTCCCCCTTCACATGCCCCGGATCTGCTAATAACCAATTTTTTACAGCAACTGCGCTACCGCTTTCAAAGCGCTCAAAAGTTTTAGTGAGTTCTTTAGCTAGAGTAATGTCACGATCAGGTCCGTAGACCTCAATAAGATCATCAAGGCAATCTAAAATTCGATGGGTGGACTCATAAAAAACTAAAGTATGGGGCTCATTTTTTAGTTCGGCTAATTTATTTTTTCTTGCGACTGTTTTTGCAGGAAGAAAGCCAAGAAAAAGAAAAGAATCACAAGGCATTCCAGCGGCGCTTAATGCAGTAATTAAAGCACAAGCTCCTGGAATAGGAATAACTGGAATATCGTGTTGACGAGCTAATTTGACTAACGGGTATCCAGGATCAGAAATTAAAGGAGTTCCGGCATCACTAATTAGAGCTATATTTTTTCCAGCTAAAAGTTGCTCTATGATGTCCTTACTTTTGTCTCCTTCGTTGTGAGCGTGCAAAGAGCTCAATTGATTTTTGATACCAAGAGCGGATAGCAAAGGCAAGGAGTGGCGAGTGTCTTCAGCAAGAATTAAATCCACTGACTTCAAAAGCTGAAGTGCTCTTAAAGTAATGTCATCGCGATTGCCAATAGGGGTCGCGATAACATACAGAGTACCTATTGCTAGTGGTCCTGTTGCTAGTGGGTTTATCATAGTTTATCCTCTTGCCTAATTGTGTCTTCGGTGACTTAACATGTTAATTAATTTATATAAAAACAGATTGTTTTTTTTCCTAGTTTCCGCTTTTTTGCTCTGTCAATGCACTAAAGCTGTGAACTCTCCCATCTCAATATCTATGGTGGAATCAGAGCAAAAAATAGAAAGCCCCTATTCCTTGCCGACAGCTAGTTATCTTGCAATGGCTAAAAAACAAGACGGTGAAGAAAAACAATCCTCATTAATTAAAGCAGCGGGACGTTTCATTGATGAGGGTCAATGGCGTCAAGGCACGGCCATTCTAGCACAGACTCGCGATTTAAATGAGGATCAACAAAATGAAAAAACGTTATTATTGGCCAAAGTAGATCTTATTCGCGATCAAGCCAAAGCAGCACTCGTTAAACTTGGGCAAATTAAAGAGCCGGATAATTTACCGCTATACAACCAAATTCAAAGACACGAATTATTGGCACAGGCTCATCGCGTACAAAATAATTTTGCCGAATCTATTGCGGCGCGTATTCAATTAGGTCAATTAGCTAAAGATGCTGCAAGTCAAACTGCAAATTATCGAACCTTGTGGCTTACGCTCAATAGTTTGTCCCAAGCTGACTTAGATACGATGGCCGCAGAAGCCTCGCGTAAGTCAGAGTTGCAAGGTTGGTTACAACTGGCGATGATTTCTCGTAAATACAGAGATAACCCTAAATCACTATTGGCAGCTTTAGATCAATGGCAAACTCATTTTGTTAATCATCCAGCGAATCGTATTTTACCAGAACCTCTGGATAGCATCGCGGATAAACTGATTAGTTCACCTAAACAAGTTGCCTTATTGCTTCCTTTAAGTGGTGCACTTTCTGGTCCTGGTAAAGCCATTCAAGATGGTTTTATGGCGGCTTATAAAGCGAATAACGGTAAGGCGTCTACTAAAGTGAAAGTGTATGACACGGACAAAGGTGAAGTCACTGCACTGTATCAACAAGCGATTAGTGAAGGGGCTAATTATGTTGTAGGTCCTCTAACCAAAGCTCAGGTGGCAAAGGTTGCCGCAATAGAGCATCCCGTCCCTACTCTGTTTTTAAATGATTCAGAAGTGGCATTACAAGATAATTCTTATCTTTTTGGTTTATCCCCCGCTCATGAAGCCACGCAAGTGGCCAGCAAGGCGCGAAGCAAAGGATATCAGCGCGCATTAATTATTGCACCCAAAAATGATTGGGGTGCCGAGGTTACTAAAGCGTTTACTAAGCAATGGCAAGAATCAGGTGGTCGAGTGGTTGATACCTTTGCTTACAGTAATACGGATGATATGAATAAAAAAATGCAAGATTTTCTGCACATTTCGCAAAGCCAAACCAGGGAGAAAAAACTAAAACATCTTTTAGGCGATAATATCGAGGCGTCGACAAGTCGCCGTCAAGACTTTGATATGATTTTTCTTTTAGCGTATCCTTCCAAAGCACGACAAATTATGCCGATGTTGAAATATTATTATGCCGGGGATGTTCCGGTTTATGCGACTTCTAGTGTGTATGCGGGCAGTGCAAATGCTTTAAAAGATAAGGATTTAGAAGGCTTAATTTTTTGTGATATTCCTTGGGTGTTTTCTCATCAAGTAGGCACGCGCAATTGGCCAGAGCAATTTAACAGTTATAATCGTCTATATGCTTTAGGCATGGATAGTTATGCTTTAGCGACGCAATTAAATCAATTGATGTTGTTCCCTACGGACGGTAGCAAGGATACGAATGGTATTTTATACCTTAAACCTACAAAACAAGTGGCTCGCGAATTGGAGTGGGGACAATTTCGCCAAGGCTTGGCTCATTCTTTAGGTTAAGAGAGGTATGGTGTTTACTCAGAAATCCGGCCACCAGGCAGAAGAGCGGGCTTCAAATTATTTACAAGGCCATGGCCTAAAATTGGTAGGTCGTAATTATCATTGTTTTGCTGGGGAAATTGATCTCATCATGCGTGATAAGGAGTATTTTGTTTTTATTGAAGTACGTTCTCGCGTTAATGTAAGCTACGGTGGTGGAATTGATACCATTACTTATGGCAAACGCCAAAAAATAATAAAAACGGCTACCCATTATTTAATGCGAAATCAAATCTATGAGAAATATCCTGTTCGTTTTGATGTAATAGGTATAGATGGAAAATCAGGTGAATTATCTTGGATCAAAGATGCCTTTGGTACCAATTATTAGCAAATAAAAAAGGTTGAATACAGTGCAAATGGAAGAAAGAGTACGACATCTCTTTGGGGTGAATTTAGAAATAAAAATGGCAATTGCAGATGCTTTATCTGATACCATTGCTAAAGCAGGTCAGCGCTTAGTGAATTGTTTATTGAGTGACGGTAAAATTTTAATTTGTGGTAATGGCGGTTCTGCTGCGAACTGTATGCATTTTGCCAGCGCTATGCTAAATCATTTTGAAGTAGAAAGACCTCCTTTACCTGTAATTAATCTCTGTGGCGATGCCACGAGCCTGGGTTCTTTTGCGAATGAAAATCATTATGGCCAGGTTTTTGCTCGTCAAATTCAGGCTTTAGGACAAGAAAAGGATGTCTTAATTATCTTAACTACTTCGGGTAATTCGGATAGTATGTTATATGCACTTCATGCCGCCAACGAGCAAGGGATGGATACCATTGCCTTAGGTGGTCGGGATGGTGGTGTTTTAGCAAATCATCTAGGGCCTGAAGATATAGAATTGCGTGTAGTGTCGGACAGTGCGGCGAGAATAAGAGAATTACACTTATTCATCCTTCACTGTTTTTGTGATTTAATTGATCAGTCTCTTTTTGGTCAGGTTTTAGGATAATACGATGAACTTCAATTCAAAAATAAAATCTTTAGCAGTGATTTTGGCATCAACCATTTTAACTAGCTGTGTAGTGGCTGTTGTTGCTGGTGCTGCCGCAGGTATGGTTTACGATAGACGCTCAGTGACCACCATGGAAGCAGACGCGCGTTTATTTCACGTGATTCACAAATCAATAGTAACGGATCCAAAATTTAGGGATTCGCATATTTTAGTTACCAGTTTCAATCGAGTGGTTTTACTGGTTGGGCAAACACCTACAGCCTCTTTAAGAGTCATGGCGGAAAAAATGGCTCGTGCTACTCCTGGAGTTCGTCGAGTTTATGATGAAGTGACCATTGCGAATCCCATTCCTTTGACGGCAAGAACCAAAGACTCCTGGATTACCGGACAAGTGCGCAGCAATATGCTGACTAAAAAAGGTTTGGAATCGGGTTCCATTCGTATAGTGACTGAGAACGGTGTAGTCTATTTAATGGGGATAGTCACCAATGAACAGGCGGCTCTGGCAGTCGATGTGGCTAGACGAGTCAATGGCGTTAGCAAAGTCGTTAAAATATTTCAATATATACATTAACTATGCTAAGACACGGACGTTATTTCATTCTATTCGTAATACTTTGTGCTAGTTTAAACGGTTGCGTTGGCGGCGTTTGGACTGGTGCAAGTATGGTCTATGATCGCCATCATGTTTATAAAAAGCTTGAAGATTATCGCTTATTAGTTAGTGTGACCGATGCATTGATGGTGGATAATCAATTTAAAGGGCCAGATTGTGCTATTGATGTGGCAGTGTTTAATGAAGACGTTTTAATCGTAGGTCATTTGGCTACCGAAGAGTTACTGAATGAAGCGAAACGTCGTTTGGCGCCTATCACCGGTTATCGCCGATTGTTTAATGAAATCACCGTCATTAATACCCCGAGCAATAGTGCTAAAGATTCTTGGATCACGGCAAAAATTCGCAGCTCCATTTTTGCCGATGGCGCTATTGATCCCAATGCCTTTAAAGTAGTAACGGCAGATCGGGTTGTTTATTTAATGGGTGATGTGCAAAAAGACCAGGCAGAAAAAGTGATCCAAATAGCTAGACGAATTAGTGGTGTCGAACGCGTTGTCAAATTGCTTAAGTATTATACTTATGAGTCGAAGTAATGGTCATAAAAAGAGAGGTATGGCCTGAATTTGTTCAGGCCATAAATTGCACGTCCAATCCAGGAAGTGGCTAACCTGGGAGGATAACATATACTGTATCAATGGATGCGTCCTTTATCCAGTCGTTTACGCATTTTTCTTAATTTAAATTCTCGGATGAGTCCGGTCGAGCTATTTACATCCAACATTTCATCCTGCCCATTGGGCTTAGTTATTACTGGGTGGGATCTACAATGTAGGCGGTAAGGAAGGTGACATTTATTGTGTTTGTGGTGTAATCCATCGCTATAGCGATCTATCATTTTTTGACGCAGACTAGCTGCAGTGTGTTGAGTTTTTTCAGCCATGTTATTTCCTCAAAGCAAAATAAAAACGTAGGACTTTAAGTTCATTCATCATGAATAAACAGCCTTACAACTTAATTATAGCCTTGTTTGGTAAAATTGTCTTAAAAATGAACAAAATTATCTTAAAGTAATACCCTCTCGAACTCTTTCATTAACTACTTGAATTAACGAAATTAACCAGCTATTGTAGCCCTGCTTTTACTTACCACCCTAAGTGGAGCCAAAAAAATACCAAGATGGTATTAAAGGATTTAGAAAAGAATTCTATATTTTCAAGGAGATGTAAATGACAGGTTTTTCAATATTCAGCAAAGCGCAACCGAAGACTTTAAACTCAGCCCAAGCTAAGAGCGAAGATGGATGTCTGGAGGGTATGTTTGCTGGTTGTACAGGTGGCGTTTCTGTTGGTGCTGTAATTGGAGTTATAGCAGGAGTAGCTATCGGAATTTGGGTGTCTGTAGATTACATACAGCCCGCTTTTGCTGCCATAGACGGTATTAGTGGTCCGGGAGCTTCAGCAATTGCAGCTGCTATAGGACTGTTTTTAGTTGTTCCTGCCACAGCGGGTGCTGGCGCAGGCCTAGGCGCATTAACTGTTGGTGCTGCTTGTTGTTGTGTTGGCGCTTGTTGTGGTTGTGGACATTCCGATTTGGCAGATGATGCTCCAAAACCAGGAATGAGTGTATAAATTCTTATAAATGAAAGTCCTGATGCGCTCAGGACTTTCTGAGTAGTAAGCGATTATTAACAAGCAATAACCTCATACATTAGATCATTGCTTATTAGGGTAGGTTGCTTTATAATTCGCGCGGTGAAAGTTAGGTGAATATGTGAACAAACAGCTGAATAAGCTTGGCATCAAACGTCTTTGGGCAGTGCAGTTAGGAATTACCCTATTCCTAGCCCTATTTTGTAGTCTGTTTTTTGATCTCAAAGCAGGTAGTTCAGCAATGCTAGGTGGATTAGTGTGCATTATTCCAAATGCCTATTTCGCCAGCAAATTATTTAAATATCAAGGTGCGCGCGCCGCGAAACAAATAGTAAATGGTTTCTATAAAGGCGAAGCACTGAAAATAATATTGTCTATATTCTTATTCACAGCGGTATTCGCATTATGTAGGATCACACCGCTTGCGTTTTTTTTGACGTACATTATAGTACTCATGACGCATTGGTTTGCTCCATGGATAATTGTCAATAAACAGAATAGGCCAGAAAGTGACTGAAATGGTATCTAGCACAAACTATATCAAGCATCATCTAACGTATTTGACATACAATGTTAGCGAGATGAAATTGGGTTCAAGTGGTGGCTTTTGGACGCTGAATCTAGACACATTATTCTTTTCTTTGGTGCTGGGCACTATAGTTGCCGCTTTAATGTATTTTGGTGCACGCCGAGTCACTACCGGTGTTCCGGGCAAGTTACAGAACTTTGCCGAACTCATGTTAGATTTCGCTGATAACCAGGTGAAAGATTGCTTCCACGGTAAAAATAATTTGATAGGTCCTTTGGCCCTCACTATTTTTCTCTGGGTGTTCTTGATGAACTTCATGGATATTATCCCAGTAGACGTTTTACCTTTAGCTGGTCAACTTGTCGGTGTCCATTATCTGAAAGTCGTACCTACTAATGATTTAAACTTAACTTTCGGTTTATCCTTATCGGTATTTCTGTTAATCATTTACTACAGTATTAAAATTAAAGGTGCTAAGGGCTTTATTAAAGAGCTGACCTTACAACCATTTAATCACCCTGCATTCATTCCATTTAACCTTTTGTTGGAATTAGTTGGCCTCATTGCTAAACCAATTTCATTAGCACTGCGGTTATTTGGTAACTTATATGCTGGCGAATTGATTTTTATTCTTATCGCCTTGCTCACTTTAAATGCTACATCAGCATCACTTATCAGTACGGTAAGTCTTGGCGCTGCCCAGTTTATTCTGGCTTTAGCTTGGTCAATTTTCCATATTCTGGTGATCACGTTGCAAGCATTTATATTCATGGTGTTGACTATTGTGTATCTCAGTCTGGCACACGAAGAACATTAACCGATTTATTTTTCATCATCCATAGTAAAGGGGATAAACATGCAAGCTGTTGAACTAATAGCACAAGTACAAAGTATGACCGTAATTGCGGTTGCCTTATTGATTGGTTTAGGTGCATTAGGCACGGCAATCGGTTTCGGTCTTTTAGGTGGTAAGTTCCTTGAAGGCTCTGCTCGCCAACCGGAAATGGTTCCTATGTTACAAGTAAAAATGTTTATTGTTGCAGGTCTTCTTGATGCGGTAACAATGATTGGTGTAGGTATTGCGTTATTCTTTACCTTCGCAAACCCTTTCCTTAGCAACTTGGGTTCTTGATAACACATGAACGGGGCGCCAGGCGCCCTAATTGTTTCAGGAGATAATACCTTGGATATTAATTTAACATTAGTGGTACAAATGCTGGTGTTTGCCGCATTTGTTTTGTTTACCATGAAATTTGTTTGGCCTCCATTAGCAAAAGCAATGGAAGAAAGACAAGATAAAATTGCAGATGGTCTTTCTGCTGCTGAACGTGGACGTAAAGAGCTTGAGCTAGCACAGCACCGTGTGAAGGAAGAATTAAAACAAGTCAAAGCGCAATCAGCCGAAATCATTGATAAAGCAAACAAACGCTCTTCGCAGATCATTGAAGAAGCGAAAGAAGCTGCAAAGCGTGAAGCACAATTACAAGCGAAATTAGCGCAAGAACAATTAGTTCAACAGATCAATCATGCGAGAGAAGAGCTACGCAAACAAGTGTCTAAGTTAGCTATTAGTGGCGCTGAGCGTATTCTTATGCGTGAAGTGGATGCTAAATCAAATAGCGCACTGTTAGATAACTTGATAGAAGAGATTTAAAATGTCTAATAGCACTACGATTGCCAGACCTTATGCCAAAGCCATTTTCGAATACGCTTTGGAAAATAACAAGTTAAGAGAATGGTCAGAGTATTTATCTTGTTTAGCTCAAACTGTTTTAGACCCCAACGGTGCGGATTTCATTCATAATCCTGCAGCTACCGTGGATCAACACATTGAGTTATTAATCACTGCTTGCGGTCCAAAAGCAAAAGACGATGAAGGGTTAAAAAACTTCGTACGTTTATTAGCCACTAACAAACGGTTAATGTTGTTATTAGAAATTAAATCACTGTATGAAGTTCATCGCGCTGAGCAAGAAAAAACATTAGTTGTTGATGTACTTAGCTTCGCAGAAGTTTCGAATGACCAACAACAAAAACTCATAGATTCATTAAGTAAGCGGTTACAACGAAAAGTATCGCTAAAAATCAGAATTGATTCATCCTTGCTTGGTGGCGCAAAAATCCAAGCAGGCGATTTAGTTATCGATGGTTCCGTTCGGGGCATGCTCAATAAACTGAGCACCGACTTAGCCGCCTAATTTAGAGGATAGATTCCATGTCAGAACAAGTAGCGTTAAATCCTTCCGAAATCAGTGAATTGATCAAAAAGAAAATTGATCAGTTCAGTGTTGTCTCTGAAGCACGTAATGAAGGTACCATCGTCAGCTTAAAAGACGGTATTGTCCGCTTGCACGGCCTTGCTGATGCAATGGCTGGAGAAATGATTGAATTTTCTGGTGGGGTTTACGGCCTTGCTCTTAACTTAGAAAGAGATTCAGTAGGGGCGGTAATTTTAGGGGATTCATCTAATCTTGCTGAAGGTCAAAAAGGTAAATGTACTGGCCGCATTTTAGAAGTTCCTGTGGGTCCTGCACTTTTAGGTCGTGTAGTCGATGCTTTGGGTAATCCTATCGATGGCAAAGGTCCTATTGAAGCAGCGTGTATGTCGCCTATTGAAAAAGTAGCCCCTGGCGTAATTACCAGAAAATCAGTAGATCAACCCGTACAAACGGGCTTAAAAGCTGTTGATGCGATGATTCCAGTTGGTCGTGGTCAGCGCGAGCTAATCATTGGTGACCGTCAAACGGGTAAAACCGCAATCGCAATCGATGCGATCATCAACCAAAAAGGCACAGGCGTTAAGTGCGTTTACGTTGCGATTGGTCAAAAGGCTTCTTCAGTAGCAGCTATTGTACGTAAATTAGAAGAGCACGGCGCTCTAGAGCACACCATTGTTGTTGTTGCTGGTGCTTCAGATTCTGCGGCATTACAATTTATTGCTCCTTACTCCGGCTGTACCATGGGTGAATACTTCATGGAGCGCGGTGAAGATGCTCTAATTGTTTATGATGATTTAACCAAACAAGCTTGGGCTTATCGTCAAATTTCCCTATTATTACGTAGACCACCAGGTCGTGAAGCTTATCCTGGAGATATTTTCTACTTACACTCTCGCTTATTGGAAAGAGCTGCGCGTATTAACGCAGAAGAAGTAGAGAAGTTAACTAAGGGTGCAGTAAAAGGCAAAACCGGATCATTGACCGCTTTACCGATTATTGAAACGCAAGCAGGTGACGTATCTGCATTCGTACCAACCAACGTAATTTCTATTACCGACGGTCAGATTTTCTTAGACGTAGATCTCTTCAACTCGGGTGTTAGACCGGCGATTAACTCTGGTCTTTCGGTATCACGGGTGGGTGGTGCTGCACAAACTAAGATTATGAAAAAACTAGGTGGTGGTACTCGTCTAGCCTTAGCACAGTTTCGTGAATTGGAAGCCTTCTCTCAGTTTGCTTCAGATTTAGATGACGCAACACGTAAGCAGTTAGAGCGCGGACAACGAATCACTGAATTAATGAAACAAAAGCAATACGCACCATTCTCAGTCGCTGAAATGGGTATTTCATTATTCGTTGTAGAAAAAGGCTATTTGGATGATGTTCCAGTTAGCGAAGTCAGTGCTTTTGAAGCGGCTTTACACGATTACATGCGCAGCTCACATGCTGGATTGTTAAAAACAATTAATGAAACTGGTAATTACGACAATGAAATTGAGGCCCAAATTAAAAAGGCTGTAGAAGAATTCAAACGTACTGCTAGTTGGTAAAAATAAAAGGCGATTGAGATTATGGCTGGAGCAAAAGAAATTCGTACGAAAATTTCGAGTATTAATAAAACTCGAAAAATCACCCGTGCGATGGAAATGGTGGCAGCAAGTAAGATGCGTAAAACTCAAGAAAGAATGCGCGCCTCTAAACCTTATGCCAGTAAAATTTATGATGTGGTCAAACACATTGCTCGCGCTAATTCTGAATACAGACATCCGTTTATGAATGAGCGTGAAATTAAGCGTATTGGGGTCATTGTAGTGACTTCTGATAGAGGTTTGTGTGGTGGTTTGAACTCAAACCTATTGCGCGAAACCATACGTACTGTTCGTAATTGGAAAGAACAAGGTAAAGAAGTCGACGTTGCCGTAATAGGTCGTAAAGGAGCTGCTTTCTTTAGACGAGTAGGCGGCAATATCCTAGGATCTGTTGAGCACTTAGGCGACACACCAGGTATAAACGATCTTATCGGTGTGGTTAAAGTCATGTTGGATGCCTACTATGCCGGCACTATTGATGCCTTGCATATTGTTTACAACGAATTTGTAAATACCATGACACAAAAGCCTATAGTTAAACAATTGTTACCGCTACCTAAGTCTGAGGCAGACAGTGACACTATGGGACATCATTGGGATTACATCTATGAACCCGATGCTAAAGATTTATTGGATGATCTTTTAGAACGCTATATAGAACTACAGGTATATCAAGGTGTAGTTGAAAATATCGCGTGCGAACAAGCCGCAAAAATGATCGCGATGAAGAACGCGACGGATAATGCTGGCGAATTAATAAAAGAGTTTCAATTGGCCTATAACAAAGCCCGACAAGCAGCCATTACACAAGAATTGGCAGAAATTGTCGGTGGTGCAGACGCTTTATAAGAGGGTAAATGATGACAGTAGCTAAAGTAGAAGACAATCTCGGCACAGTAGTTGAGATTATTGGTCCAGTAGTTGACGTAGGATTTGATCGCGATAATGTACCTAAAGTGAATGATGCATTACAACTAGGTGAGGACGGTTTAGTACTTGAAGTACAACAACAACTCGGTGACGGCGTTGTACGTACCATTGCTATGGGTACAACTGACGGACTAAAACGTGGCGTTAAAGCCAGAAACACCAATAAGCCTATTCAAGTCCCTGTGGGTAAAAAAACATTAGGCCGTATTATGGATGTTCTAGGTAAGCCAATCGACGAAGCGGGTCCCATTGGCGCAGAAGAACATTGGTCAATTCATCGCAAGCCTCCAAGTTATGAAGATCAAGCAGGCGGCCAAGAACTTCTTGAAACTGGTATTAAAGTAATTGACTTACTCTGTCCTTTTGCCAAAGGGGGTAAGGTCGGTCTTTTCGGTGGTGCGGGCGTAGGTAAAACCGTAAACATGATGGAATTGATTCGTAACATTGCGATTGAGCACAGTGGGTACTCTGTATTCGCAGGTGTGGGCGAGCGTACTCGTGAAGGTAACGACTTCTATCATGAAATGAAAGACTCTAACG
>SCSO01000435.1 GCA_004297865.1 Legionella sp. | reverse complement strand
CGATACCATAATCACTATCATCATTTTTTAAGCTGATGGTTGCAGTGACGCGATCGCCATATTGGTAGTGAATCGCTTGGGTACTAACTTCTAAATAGGTTAAGGAAAATTTATCTAAGACACTCAGTATAAACTCATCAGTCTTGCTACTATTTTTTTCAGATGCTTTCAGGAGAAAATGGCCCGCACCCAATTCTGGTTTGATTTGCAACATCGTTTGATGTTTGGTATTAATTTCTCCGAAGGCTTCATCTTCGCTATACAAAGAAGACGCTTCTTGCAAAGAGATGGTTTTATTTTCGGGAGTTTTCAACATTAAAGCAGGAATGGTTTTATTTTGTAAAGGCGTTAAACGAATAACCGCACCAGGTGCTAAAGTGGTAATAGTCACACCTTTACGTAAATCTTCTAAAGTTATTTTTTGTTTATAACCATAACTTTTTTGTAAATTAGACACGTTGCTATGCAAAGGGAGATTATTGATCCCCCACTTGTCTTGTAGGTTGTCATGCGATAATTGCACACACTCTTCGCATTCATAAGATTTAATGGTTTGTTTTGGCAAAGTAAAAGCCTGTGCTTGGGTAGCTAAACAGGATGCTAATAGAATCAATGGTGTAGTTTTCATCGAACAACCCCCTCGGAACCAATAATAGAAATCAATATTTTATCTAATCCGAAACAGGAGTGTCGGCTTTGGTTATGATTTAATGGAGTAGCATCTTCTGTCTTTTGGGTATCATAAAACCAAATATCTCCGGCTAATGCTTGTGATTGGCAATTTAAATATCCATCTGCACATTTTTCTAGATAGAGTCTAGCAATTTTAAGACCGCTGTTAAGGATATAACCATTACAATAGCTAGCTGAATTAAAGGGCGATGCAATGACATCGGTACCTACGATGACCTTGAATGGGACGGAAAGGGAAGGGCGACCTTCACTGCCCAAAAGCAATTCTTCATTGTAAATGAGCATATCACCTATGCGCTGTTGCTTGACGGCATCGGATAAATAACCTAAAAGCCAAGCTAAACTGGTTTCAAAAACCCCACCGTTAAGCACCTCATCAGCTAAGGGTGTACCCCCGCTAGACGGAGCAATGGCAATAACTTGTGAAATTTTTTGCTTTAAGGCCATGTTCCCACTTTCATAAGTAGGATTCGAAATGATCCAACGAATGATGTTAGCACCGTCTGAATGCGTGTAAACCGTTAAAGAAGTAATTTCATTTTCTTTGATAAATTGCAGCAATTGCTCAGTCACGCAACGCGCAGCTCCAGCATTCCACATGTATTGACTAAAATCACAATGCACTACGAAATGATTTTTAGGATTAGGAAGACCTTGTGCTACGCTATTAATAAAGTCCACTTTCCAGTAACCACCATAAGCGTCTTCTCTATGATCCTTAGTGCCATGTACAAAGGCAATACCTGGATTAGCGGATAGAGTGTTGGCTTGCGTGATAGGCGAAATGAAGGTTAAGAGGAAAAAAATTAAACAAATTCGTCGTAAATAATGCATGGATTAATTACCCCATTTTCAACAGAACGCTATCTATAACATAACTATTAGCTTAGATTCAAGAACTAATAAAGTAAAATATTTGTCACTAAATTTTGTTCTTTTTTTATGCTATTAATGTTAGAATCATCTCCTTGCGTTTTGAGGATAAGTACTATGAATAATAATGAAATAAAGGAGCAAATTTCTGAGCTTCGTGACAAAATAAATAACTATGATCACCATTATTATGTTTTGGATGAACCTCTAGTTCCTGATGTGGAATATGATCGTTGTTTTAGACGTTTACAAGAGTTAGAACATGCTCATCCCGATCTTCTTAGTGCGGATTCACCCACCCAACGTGTGAGCGGCGCTCCTGCGGATGCATTTATGCCGGTTGCTCATCGGCAAGCGATGCTGTCACTCGCCAATGTATTTAGCACGGAAGAATTACAGGCTTTTATTAAGCGAGCCACGGATAAATTAGATGAACCCAATCAGCAATTAATCTTTGCATGTGAACCTAAATTGGATGGACTAGCAGTTAATCTCACTTACGAAGA
>SCSO01000434.1 GCA_004297865.1 Legionella sp. | reverse complement strand
AAAAACTTTTGCCCAAATTTTCTTTGCTAAATTGATCGGGACGACCTTTGATGGTGCGATACAGCAAAAATATAATAAGCCCTGCGCCCATTATTGCTAAAATCTGATATAAAGTTTCCATTACATTTCTCCAGTTAATTTTTTCCTTCAAAACTGAACGCATCAGAATACAAATGTCGTGCATCCACTCCCTGAGCCAACAAAATATCTCGAGTACTATAAACCATCTCGAAAGGACCACTAATGACTATTTGCCAGTCATTGATATCCTTTGCATGCTGTTTGAGGATTTGTGCTGCCAAAGATTTTTTATTGTCTTCAGCTAATAAAGAGCAATATTGAAAACGTGGATTACTTGCTTTCCAGCCTTTGACTTTTTCAGCCAAATAAAAATCTTTAACAGTGCGCGCTGCCCAGAATAATTCAAAAACTCTGGGATCTTCTTTGGCTAGTAATTGTTCTATCATCGCGTTCACGGGCGCAAAACCCGTACCCACTGCGATAAAAAGAATAGGTCGGTCTGCATCCAATTGCGCTAAAGTACATTCTCCGTACGGCAAGCGTATGGGAAGGGTACTGTGAGTTTGTATGTGCGCGAATAACTGCTGCATGACTAGATTGTCGGGACTATGCCGAATGTGCAACTCATATTCTTCTGAGCCTAAGGGCGCGTTCGCAATGGAATAGCTTAAGGCTTCTTCAGCTAAGACAATTTGTAAATATTGCCCAGCCTGGTAGGGTAAATATTTTTCAAGAGTGAGCACTAAATGCATAATGCTATCTGAAAGAGCGGTACAGCTTTTCACTTGAGCTAAACGAATTTTTTCGCTCATTCCTCAAGTCCTAAGGAAGCCCAATATCCATTCACTTTTTTAAGTATCTCTTCATCCATAACAATCGGCTTTCCCCATTCTCTTTGTGTTTCACCTGGCCATTTGTTGGTGGCGTCCATTCCCATTTTTGAACCTAAACCAGAAACTGGTGAGGCAAAATCTAAATAATCAATCGGTGTATTGTCCATCATTACGGTATCACGTGCTGGATCCATACGCGTGGTCATCGCCCAAACCACATCAGGCCAATGGCGAGCATTCACATCATCGTCACAAACAATGACAAATTTGGTGTACATAAATTGTCGCAAATAAGACCATACCGCCATCATAATACGCTTCGCATGTCCCGGATATTGCTTTTTAATGGTCACCACGGCTAAACGGTAAGAACACCCTTCGGGAGGCAAATAAAAATCCACAATTTCGGGAAATTGTTTTTGCAATAAAGGAATAAACACTTCGTTTAAAGCCATGCCCAAAATAGCAGGTTCATCAGGTGGACGTCCGGTATAAGTACTGTGATAAATGGGATTATCTCTATGCGTTACCCTTTCAACCGTGAAGACGGGAAAAGATTGCACTTCATTATAATAACCTGTGTGATCACCGTAAGGCCCTTCCGGTGCTTCCACTCCAGGTTCTAAATACCCTTCTAAAATAATTTCTGCACTAGCAGGAACATGTAAATCATTGCCTATACAACGAGTCAGCTGAGTACGTTGACCTCGCAATAAACCCGCAAAGGCATATTCCGATAAACTATCTGGAACAGGAGTTACTGCCGCGAGAATAGTTGCTGGATCTGCTCCTAAAGTTACTGCAATAGGAAATCGCTCTCCCGGATAGGCTTGCTGCCAAGCTTGATAATCTAATGCGCCACCACGATGAGATAACCAGCGCATGATCAATTGATTTTTACTGATGAGTTGTTGGCGATAAATACCCATATTTTCACGGGTCTTTTCCGGTCCCTTCGTAGTCACCAAGCCCCAAGTAATTAGGGGAGCAACATCATCAGGCCAACAGGTTTGAATGGGTAAAAGATTGAGGTCGACTTCATCACCTTCCCAAACATGCGTTTGGCAAAGAGCGCCACTCACGTATTTAGGTGCCATATTCAAAGCTTGTTTGAGTAAGGGTAATTTTGTAAAGGCGTCTTTAAACCCTTTGGGGGGGTCGGGTTCTTTTAATGCAGCGAGTAATTGACCCACTTCACGCAAAGCAGCAATCGATTCTTCACCCATGCCCATAGCCACACGCTCAACCGTACCAAATAAATTGGTTAATACAGGCATGCGATAATTGGGAGTATTTGTGAATAAAAGTGCGGGACCGCCAGCACGTAACACCCGGTCACTAACGGCGGTCATTTCAAGATAAGCTGAAACCGGGTAGTCGATTCGTTTTAACAATCCTCGCGTTTCGAGTTGTCCGATAAAATCTCGTAAATCAGCATATTTCATTTTTAATACTAATTACTCTTGTCGTTTCATGGCATCGAAGAATTCCGCATTGGTCTTATGATTCTTCATACGTTCCAACAAGAATTCAATGGCATCACATTCATCCATCGTTTGCATGATCTTACGTAAAATCCAAGTACGTTGTAATTCTTCTGGGCTTAGGAGTAGATCTTCACGGCGAGTACCAGAACGATTGATATTGATAGCAGGGAAGACTCGACGTTCAGAGATACTACGGCTCAAGTGAATTTCCATGTTACCCGTTCCCTTGAACTCTTCGTAAATAACCTCATCCATCTTAGATCCAGTATCGACTAAGGCGGTAGCAATAATGGTTAAACTGCCACCTTCTTCAATATTACGAGCAGCACCATATAAACGCTTGGGTCTTTGTAAGGCGTTAGCATCCACACCCCCGGTGAGTACCTTTCCAGAAGAAGGAATCACGGTGTTGTAAGCACGCGCTAAACGAGTGATGGAATCTAATAAAATCACCACGTCTCGTTTGTGTTCAACTAAACGTTTTGCTTTTTCAATAACCATCTCGGCTACTTGCACATGGCGATTTGCCGGTTCATCGAAAGTACTAGCAACCACTTCGCCTTTGACGCTGCGTTGCATTTCGGTTACTTCCTCAGGACGCTCATCGATCAATAAAACAATGAGATAACATTCGGGATAATTTTTCTCAATCGAGCGAGCAATGTTTTGCAACATAACTGTTTTACCAGCCTTTGGCGGAGAAACAATCAAGCCACGTTGACCACGACCGAAAGGGGCGCATAGATCAACTACACGGCCAGTTAAATCTTCAGAACTTCCATTACCTATCTCGCACACTAAACGCTGACGAGCAAAAATGGGG
>SCSO01000433.1 GCA_004297865.1 Legionella sp. | reverse complement strand
TTGGTTGGGTCACAACCCAACCAACAAGAGTTTTTCGAGCTCGGGTGCAGGCTCATTCCTAATGACTAGGAATATAAGTAGTGGAGAATTCCACCGCTTCAATATCGTTATTTTTCTTACCGTGAGTATCTATATAGCGATTTAGACGCGGAGCTACGAGCCACATCAAAACAGAGATAACCAAAGTGACTAAACCAATGCATGCAAAAACATCCGTATAAATCAGCAAAGAATCCACACCTGGTTTAATGTTTTCTGGTAAGGCCGTATAAGAAGCGACCGTGGCACCCAAAAATCCTGCGACTGCGGAAGTTAAAAACCACATACCCATTACGAAGCCAGCAATACGTGCAGGCACTAATTCTGCAACCATAGCAACACCTAAAGCCGACACTAATAATTCCCCTAAGCTTTGGAACAGATAACTGATGATTAACCACCAAGAAGACACCATCCCATTTGCTGTATAGAAATAACGAGCAAAATAAAGCATTAAAAAGCTAATCGCACACATTGTCATGCCAAGAGCAAACTTATAAGGAATAGAAAACCCAATTTTTTTTCTGTGCAGATTACCATACACAAAAGCCAATACAGGGCTCATAACTACTATCCAAATGGGATTTAATGCTTGGAAGGCTTGTGGATCAATAGTAATCCCCAAAAAGGTAGGTACTACGTTATTGACTGCAAATAAATTCAAGGACGTCGGCATTTGTTGATATAAGGTGAAGAAAATGATCGCTTCAATCATCAACGCAAAAGCCACTAACATCCTCATGGAAGACGCTTTATCCTCTTTACGCATTAATAAACCATAATAAACCACCACTAAAGCGGTGATGCACCATAATAGATTTTTGGCAATCATGACATGCTGGAGTAAAAAAGCGGCGGCTTGGGTAAAAGCTAATATTCCAACGATAACCATAGCCCATTGACCTAAATGAATTGAACGCATATCGGCTTCGGTGTTGATGTGAGCGACATGTTTACGCTGCACCCAATAATTGGCTAGCCCCACTAAGAGACCAATCGCGCTGATCATATAAGCGTAAGAATAACCATAACTGCTAGAAACGGCAGGTCCAACAAAGAGAGCTACCATGCTACCTAAATTGATCGCCATATAGTAAAGAGTAAAGCCACCATGCAAACGTGGATCATTTTCTTCATAACATTTAGATAATAAATTGGAAGGATTTGCTTTAAATAGTCCATTACCCACACAAATTAAGCCAAGAGTAAGAAACACATGTTCTTTATCAGTAATCGCTAAAGAAAAATAACCTGTGGCAAGAACAATGAGCCCTAAAACAATTGTTCGTTTAGTTCCCAGTATTCTATCGCCTAAATAACCACCAAGCACGACCATCCCATAGACCAAGGCAGAATAAGCGCCAAAAGTATAATAGGACTCCACGTCTGTATAACCTAAATAGCGAATAAAATAGAGAGTTAAAATCCCTTGAACTGTATAGAAGCCAAATCGCTCCCAAATTTCTAACATGAAAATCATATGAAAAGCTCGGGGTTGTTCGCGAAATAGATGGAGCATATTGACTATTCCTTTAGGGGGTAAAATTTTAAGTTAAAGGAATTTTTCTGCATTTGCAATGCACTTTGGAAATATAATTTTAAGGTGATGATCTAAAGAACTATTATTCTAAATTATGTTTTTCGTTATCTGAAATTCCTTCGTCATCTTTTTCATCTACGTCTAATTTTTTCTTTATGTTAGGTTGCATTGTAGGGCTTGTTTTAATCAGTCGCGTTCCTTCCTCCTCCTCTTCATCACTCACATCTGTAGAATGCACGAATAAAGTTTCTATGGCATGTCCTTTATTAAGATTAACCAGTACATCAGTAGTCGATTCATGAATATGCGGTTTTGGTTCTGAGGAGTTGGTTTTTTTCTCAATGAATTCTGATTTTTGTTGCGGCTCATCAGTCGCTTTTAATTTATTGGTTACATATTCTAGTGTAGGAATGGCAATTCTAATTAGTAGATAGGTCGAGCTAACTACAGCTGCTGCTAATAAAATACCTGCACCTACAAGTGGAAAAATAAAAGTTAAAATACACCCAATAATAGTTGCGGACGCTAAAGTAATAGCGATACTGCGTTTAAATAATTTATTAAGTTGTAAATCCGAAATTTTTTGTTGCAATTGCAATTGTTGGGTTTTTAATTCTTCAATACGTTTTTTTTGCGCATCATAGCGTTCTTTTAATACTGCGATTTTGAAATAAATATCGGCTAATTGTTGGGGTTGCTCATTCTTTTTTTGCTTCAAATCTTCTGCTAATTGCTTAGCTTCTTCTTGAATCAAATGCATCTCTGCGTAAGCCTCGCGTAAAATTCTTGTGTTTGCATTCAATTCCCTATTGTGGGCAACGTATTCTTTTACTGATTTAAACAAGAAAATAACGCCTACAGTCAAACTGATGCTCGCAATAACGAGTCCAATGATGACACCAATACCCGGAACAGCCAAAGCGGTAATTACTAATCCCAGTATAAGAGCTGCATACAACCACTTTAAATTATTATTTAAGGTAAAGGGGACTTTTCTGTTTGATAGATACGCTGCTAAATAAGTAATAGGAATGAGTAAGAAATTCAAGGTCGCTATAAATACTTCGGCCACATGAAATCCCGAATTATCTATTTCCTGTTGATCCGACAAATGACTGAAATCGGAATGCTCACCCATTTTGACTGCAGCCTCACCAGCTGTATCAAATCGACGTAATAATCTGGATACGAAAGGAATTTCATCCTGTGGAGTCTCTGTTTGTGGCTCAGATACAACATAGGTTGGTTTTTTTTGAATCTTTTGCAGCGCATCCATACCTTCTTTGAAGGTGTGAGCATCATTTGAACTAACGGTCATTTTTTACCCTCATATCTTATAAGTTAACTATAACAAGCAATTCTTAAGAGAAAATGATGTATTTTTTTCTTTTCTTGCTAATTCTCAAGGTATTCAACTATATTTCTAATATAAACAATAACTAAAAAAACTATGGTAAAAAAAGCCCTATATCTTGCAGGTGGTGGTGCCCGAGGTGCTTATCAGGCCGGTGTGCTGAAGGGTATTAACCATATCTTACAAGTAAAAAAACTACCTTTTGAAGTAGTGACCGGTGTCAGTGTGGGAAGCATTAATGCTGCCGTTCTCGCTGAAAATGCCGATGATTTCCCCGCAGGATTAGATAAATTAGAGTCCATTTGGGGTGAAATTCACTGCCAGCAAATATACAAGGCCAGCAATTATGAGCTGGGAAAGTCCGTTATTCGAAATTTGAGTACTTTAATTATCAAACAAAGACAAACCGGGCATTTATTGGACACATCGCCTTTAAAGCAATACTTAGAAGAAATTATCGATTTTTCCCGCATAGAGAGTAATATTAGCAATGGTTTTTTAGAAACCTTTGAAGTGATCGCTAATTGTTATGAAACGCATCAAACGATTTCTTTCTATAATAGCACCAATCCGCATTTTGAAGATTGGAGTTACCCCCGTCATAGTAGCCAACGCGCGATTATTAATTCCGGCCATGTTTTAGCGTCTAGTGCCTTACCTCTTTTTTTTCCACCAGTGCAATTAGATGAGTTTCATTTTGGCGATGGGAGTATTGGGCTAGTCGCTCCATTACGTGGGGCCATTCGTTTTGAAGTCGGACGCATTTTAATTATTGGTACTCGAGAACTACCCGAATTTACTGATCCAGAAACCTTAAAAAATGGTGACATTCCCTTTGCGCATATCCTAGGTAATATGATGAACGGTCTATTTTTGGATAATCTGGATCGCGATATTGAAATGGTCAATCGCATGAACGAAATTGCAACCTTACTTTCCATGTGGAAAAAAAGACATTCGCCTTGGCGTCCTATTAGTACCTTACATTTACGACCTAGTATAGATATTGCTTCTATGGCGCAAAATCATTTCCGCAATATGCCAGCCTTGCTGCGTTATCTGCTGAATATTTTAGGCGCTAAACGTCATTCCGGTGATTTACTGAGTTTTTTACTTTTTGAAAAAGAGTTCACTCGTGAACTTTTAGAATTAGGCTATAAAGACACCATGGCCTCTGCCAGCGAGGTTAATGCCTTTTTCAGTTAAGCCCACGTAATTGATTTAATACCGGTAAAGTTTGGGGCATCCGTCCATGCCAGATAAAAAAAGCTTCTGCTGCTTGTTCTACTAACATCCCTAAACCATCAATAGCACCGCAGCCTTGTTGTTTTGCTTCGGCAACAAAAACAGTGTCTTCCAATGCGTTATAAGCCAAATCATAACAAAAAGGATGTTTAAGCCAACAAGAATCTGGTAAAGCGAGGGATTGCTTCTGCAAACTTGCCGAACTGGCATTAATAATCAGATCAAACTCACCTTGAATATGATTTAAATCAACACAAATAACTTGTGGGAACCAGTGTTTTAATGCTTCTGCATTAGCCAAAGTACGATTGGCCAAGACTAATTTTGCAG
>SCSO01000432.1 GCA_004297865.1 Legionella sp. | reverse complement strand
CTTTAACGGTGGGTGGCACGCGATAAAGGCGAGCATCTATTGCTTTGTAGGTTGGGTCATGACCCAACCTACGATGACTTAGGCGGTATGACAATCAAGGTATAAAACCCCTGCAAATTCCCCAATATTAGGCTAAACTTATCATTAATCACACAATTCTTAAGCCCACTATTCATAAGGAAGAGAAATGTTTAGAGAGGTTATGACGAATTCTGTTTGTAATTTATTATTAAAAAATGAAAGAGAAACGCCTGATCAAATCTATCTCCGCCAGCCTCGCGATGGCCAATGGATTCATTTTACCTGGGCCGAAGTAGTCCTTCGTGCCAGAAAAGTAGCCGCTTTTTTACAGCAAAAAGGGCTTAAAAAGGGCAGCCACATATCAATAATATCCAAAAACTGCGCAGAATGGTTTATTACAGACTTCGGTATTAATTTAGCCGGCATGGTTAGTGTTCCTTTATTTGCCAATCAACAAGAAGACAGTATTCATTATGTATTACAGCATGCGGATGTCAAATTAGTCTTTGTCGGTAAATTAGACGACCATTTACGCGTTCGTGACTTTGTTCCCTTGCAATATCCTACTGCAAGCTTTGATTACCATAGCGATATGGTCGTGGATTACCGTTGGTCTGATATTATGGCCACGGACCCACTCAAGGACATTGTTCACCCCGAGCCTGAAGATTTATACACCATTATTTATTCTTCCGGAACTTCTGGATCACCAAAAGGGGCAATGTATACCCATCAAACAGTGGCTAATTATCTGAGTATTTTTCCAGATGATTTAAACCGAATTCGCCAATTGGATTTTTACAAACTGATTTCTTATCTTCCCTTAGCGCATGTATATGAACGCTCAGCGATTCAACTAGGTAGTTTAACGATTCGTTGTGATGTGTCATTTGTTGAGAGCTTGGATAAATTTGCGGATAATTTACGCGAAATTAAGCCTACTTTCTTCACCGCGGTACCGCGGATTTGGGGAGTGTTTCAACAAAAAATCGAACAAAAATTACCTGCGAGAAAATTGAATTTCTTGCTGAAAATTCCTTTTGTTTCTTCACTCATTAAGAAAAAAATCGTCCATGGTTTGGGTTTAGAAAATTGCGCTAATAGTTTCTCAGGTGCCTCGCATTTACCAGTACCTATTATTCAATTTTTTGATAAATTAGGTATTCCTATTCAGGAAGGTTATGGACAAACGGAAAACTTAGCTTACGCGACTCTTTCTTTATTAGATGAAAGACGATTAGGGTATGTGGGCACACCACGTTTATTAGTAGAAATTAAAACCAGCGAAACGCAAGAGCTGCTGCTTAAATCGCCTTGCTTGATGAAAGGATATTATAAAGATGAAGCCGCCAGCGAAAAAGCGTTTACTGCTGATGGATGGTTGCGTACTGGTGATTTAGTTGAAATTGACGAACTCCAACGTGTGAAAATTACTGGCCGAGTCTCGGAAATTTTTAAAAACCAAACCGGTGAATACGTGGCGCCCACACCTATAGAAAAACGCTTTTCGGGTAAAGGTATGATTGAGCAATTGTGTTTGGTCGGTCAAAGTCTACCTAGCAACGTGATGTTAATTTCCTTAAGTAAGGAAGCGGTTGAAGCAATGAAAAAACCAGATATTAAAAGAGAATTACAGAACAATTTGCATGACACGAATAGCAGTTTGGCAAAATTTGAAAAAATAAGTCATGTGATTGTAGTGAAAGATCCATGGACTACTGATAATGGTTTGTTGACTCCTACTATGAAGGTTAAGAGAAAAGCGGTAGCGGAGCGTTATGAAGGGATAATTAAAGAGGCCTTGCAGGATCATCAAACGGTGATTTGGGAGTAGGTTGGATACCCACAATATCTTGTCATACCCGCGAAGGCGGGTATCCATTTCCAATAGGGCGCATCACTTTGCTCCAGAGATGGATTCCCGTCTTCACGGGAATGACAAAGATACTTCACGGGAATGACAAAGATACTTCACGGGAATGACAAAGATACTTCACGGGAATGATAAACATACTTCACGGATATGGCAAAGGTACTGTGGGTATCACAAAATTCAACACAAACGATTTTAACCCGCCAACTTCACCAACAAATTACTAATTTCAAATATCCTATCCTCAATAGACGTCGCATCAATATTAAAACGCAAACGCTGCGGACCTTCCATCTGATAGCGTTGTGCATGCACTTGTATCAAGCTAATCAATACGCCTGGATCAATCTTAGGCTCTTCACTAAACTCAATTTTACCTTGTTGCGCACCCGCACTGATTTTTAAAATGCCTAATTGCTGAGCCTTTAATTTTAATTCCGTAACCAACAACAAATGTTTTACTTGCGGCGGCAACAATCCAAAACGATCGATCATCTCAATCTGTAATTCATGCATCTGCTCAATGGTTTTCGCATTAGAAATCCGTTTATACATAATCAAACGATTATGGATATCACCAATATAATCATCAGGAATAATGGCGCTTATGCGCAAATCGATTTCCGGACCTTGATACATTGGCGCCGAGAGTTCAGGGATTTTGCCAGCTTTTAAATCATTTACAGCACGGTCCAACATTTCCATGAATAAATTAAAGCCAATGGCATGCATATTACCGCTTTGTTCTTCACCTAATAATTCACCTGCACCCCGAATTTCTAAATCATGAGTAGCTAAAGTAAAACCAGCACCTAAATCTTCTAAAGAGACGATAGCTTCCAAACGTTTCACCGCATCGCTAGTCAATAATTTTTCATCAGGTGTGAGCAAATAAGCATAAGCTTGGTGGTGCGAACGGCCAACCCGACCACGAAGTTGATGTAATTGGGCTAAACCAAATTTATCGGCTCGGTCAATAATAATGGTATTCGCTGTGGGAATGTCAATGCCCGTTTCAATGATCGTGGTACAAACTAATACATTAAAACGATGATGATAGAAGTCTGACATGATGCGTTCTAATTCGCGTTCGCGCATTTGCCCATGAGCACTGCGAATTTTAGCTTCAGGAACGAGAGTTTGTAGATCTTGAGCAACCCGATCAATGGTTTGCACATTGTTATGCACAAAAAAGACTTGGCCCCCTCGTAAAATTTCTCGCAAAATTGCTTCGCGGGCAGCTGAATCATTTTTTTCTTGCCAAAAGGTTTTGATGGCTAATCGTTTTGCTGGCGGTGTGGCGATTAAAGAAATATCACGAATACCGGCCATAGCCATGTTTAAAGTTCGTGGAATCGGGGTAGCCGTCATGGACAAAATATCCACATGTGTGCGCATTGCTTTAATGTGTTCTTTTTGTTTTACCCCAAAGCGATGTTCTTCGTCGATAATTAATAAGCCTAAATTTTTAAAAGTGATGTCGCTTTGAAATAATTTATGGGTACCGATGACAATATCTGTTTTGCCCGATTTTAAAGTAGCCAAAACCCCCTCAGCTTCTTTACCGCTACGAAAACGTGACAGCAATTCAATATTGACTGGAAAATCCGCAAAACGATCTCTAAAAGATTCAAAATGCTGCCCGGCTAATAAAGTAGTGGGTACTAAGACACAGACTTGTTTGCCATTTTGTACCGCGACAAAGGCTGCACGCATAGCCACTTCAGTTTTACCAAAACCCACGTCACCACATATTAATCGATCCATGGGGCGAGGAGATTGCATGTCCTTAATAATTTGTTCGATGGCTAGCAATTGATCAGTGGTTTCCGTAAAAGGAAAACCACTAGCAAATTTAATGTAGTCGCTTTGTTCGAAATTGTATTGGTGCCCAGGTTGTGCTTCTCGTTTGGCGTACAAATCAAGTAACTCAATGGCCACGTCATGAATTTTTTCCGCAGCTTTTTTCTTTTCCTTTTGCCATTGGTCTGAACCGAGGCGATGTAAAGGAGCATGTTCACTGTCTACCCCGGTGTAACGGCTGATCATATGCAGGGCATGGACGGGCACGTAAATTTTATCATCACCTGCATAAGTCAGAACTAAAAATTCACCGGCAGTACCATTGGATTCTATGTATTGCATCCCTTGGTAGCGACCTACACCAAATTGTAAATGCACTACGGGCGCGCCCACACGTAATTCTGCCATATCACGGATGATCAAATCGGGATCTATGGTTTTTTGCGTACTACGTCGTTGCGGAATACTTTGTTCGCCAAATAATTGCGCTTCGACGATTAGAGAAATAGCGGTTTCAGTTAATTCGGCACCCGCAAGTAAAGGGCCGGTGGTGATATTAATTGGTGCAGAATCTTGCAGAAAACTTTGCCAATTGCTTTGGACTTTAGGCGTAACACCACTGGGTTTCAACAAATCGAGTAACACTTCACGACGACCGGCACTTTCTACAATCAATAAATAACGTCGTGATGGATCGGCTGCACAATACTCGCGTAAAAGCGTTAAAGGCTCTGCTGACTTACGATCAATGGGTAATTCTGGTGCTTGATTAATAGCAAAATTCTTAGCCCCTTTTTTACTCGAAGGCTGATGAAAGACACGCAATTGCTCATAACGATTGGCATGCGTGAGTAATTCGATGGGATTAATAAAGCAATACTGCGGTTTTAAAATAGGACGACTGATATCATAAGAGCGTTGTTCGTAACGTTGGTTCAACTCTAACCAAAATTGCTCTGCATTCTGTTGGATTTCTTCAACTAAACAGATTTTGGCATCTTCGGGAAGGTAATCGAAAAAGGTCACAGTTTTTTCAAAAAACAAGGGAAGATAATATTCTATTCCTGAAGGAAATTGCCCAGCACTGACGGCTTCATAAATGGGACATTGACTGGGATTAACTGGGAAGAGCTCTCTAAAGGAACGCCTGAAGAGCAATTGGCTTTGTTCATTTAAAGGAAATTCACGCGCGGGAAGCACATTGATTTCCGTAATTTTATCAATAGTTCGCTGGGTTTCAGTATCAAACTGGCGCAAGCTTTCGATTTCATCATCAAATAATTCAATACGAAAAGGTAAACCACTCCCCATGGGATAGACGTCAATAATGGAGCCACGCAACGCATATTCCCCGTGCTCAAGCACTTTATTCACGCAGTTGTAACCGGATTGCTGTAACTGATTTCGAAAGGTCTCGAGATCTAATTTTTGTCCGGTTTTAAGCATTAATGCGTATTGGTTTAAAAACTCTGGGGGGCAGAGTTTGTGCATTAAGGTACTAGCAGAGGTAATGACAATGGCATTGGTCACTTGCTGCAAACGACTTAAGGTATAGAGCCGTTCAGAAATAATGTCTTGGTGGGGTGAAAATTGATCGTAGGGTAAGGTTTCCCAATCGGGAAAGAATAATAATTCTTGTGTTGTTGCATTGGGATCGAGAAAAAACTGTAATTCATTTTGTAATTGGCTAGCACTCAGATTGTCCTGAGCGATAAGCACTTTCACCCCTTTGGTTTTTTGGCAATACTCCGCTAGGGCTAAAGCTAAGCTTGCGCCGTGTAGTTGTCCCCAAATTTGTTTGTTTTGGGTAGGTTGGTAGAGCAGAGTGGTGCTAGCCATGGCTGTGTACAATTACTAAAGAAAAGGGAAGAATTATACGCTTTGCCCTGACGAAAGCAATGGAGTTTAGCCTAGGGTTGTTTTAAAAACGCCGAAACCATCCCTGCGGCTCGGTTGCGCGCATCCCTGCGCGCAAACGTTTTAAAACAACCCTAGGCTAAACCCCATTGCCGAGAGATTGTATTGAAACCCTTTTTTCGTGCCCGAAGCCCTCATGGACGAGCCCGAGCAGCAATAGAAATTCTTGATCCAATTTGTTACACGCCCATTTGCGTGTATAATACACCCAATTTAGTTTCAGGTTGTTTCATGAATAGACAAGATTTTTACTTTGATCTGCCTCCCGAATTAATCGCGCAGTTCCCTCTAGCCCAACGCAGTGATTCCCGCTTACTCACCTACAATCGTCAACAGGGAGAGTATGGGCATCATCAATTTAGAGATATCGCTGACTTTTTAAATCCTGGTGATTTATTAGTCATGAATGACTCCAAAGTGATTCCCGCGCGCCTATACGGTCAAAAAACTACCGGGGGTAAGGTTGAACTTTTAGTCGAAAGAATTACTGGTGAATTCACTTTCCTAGCCCACATCAAAGCGAGTAAAGCATTAAAAGCTGGGGGGATCATCCAGCTCGAGAAAGGACAACGATTAGAAATTTTAGGTCGAGATGATGACCTATTCATTTGTAAAGCCAGTGCTGAAGTACTAAGCTTGCTCGATGGTCTCGGCCACATGCCTTTGCCACCTTATATTACCCGTTCCGATGAATTATTAGACGAAGATCGCTATCAAACTATTTATGCCAAATACGCTGGTTCCGTGGCAGCACCTACTGCCGGTTTGCATTTCGATGATACTGTTTTGGCCCGTTTAAAGTCTAAAGGAGTGAATATCGCTTACATCACCTTACATGTAGGCGCGGGGACTTTTAAGCCAGTACGTAGCGATAAAATTACCGAACACAAAATGCACTCGGAGCGTTTTACTATCAGCCCAGAACTCTGCGCAGCGGTGCAAGCAACTAAAGCTGCGGGAAAACGTGTCATTGCAGTGGGAACCACATCTTTACGCAGTCTAGAAAGTGCAGCGGTTGCTGGTCAACTACAGGCTTGCAGTCGGGATACCGATATTTTCATCTATCCAGGATATCAATTTAAAATCTGCGATGGCTTGATGACTAATTTTCATTTGCCGGAATCCACGTTGCTCATGTTAGTATCCGCTTTTATTGGTCACCAAGAAGCCATGAATTTATATCAAGAGGCCATCAATAAAAAGTATCGTTTCTTCAGTTATGGCGATACCAGCTTGCTATTATAATTGAAACAGGACAACCGTATGTGGACTACTAGCCATTCTTTTATACCTATGATCAGCAGTGAAGCAGGTTCTAGTCTAACTACCGCAAATTGGCAGGAAGTGGGGATAGAAACCCTAGCTTATACGCTCGAAGATCTATTACTAAAGCCTGGTTATTCAATATTGATGAGAATCGCTGATTGCAAAAAATACTTAGCCTGGCCCGGACGTTTGGTGTTAAATGCTAGCAATTTAGCAAGGAATAAAGAAGGAATTTATACCATTGTTTCTCCTTACGATGGCTCTAAAATGAAGTTCAACTCTTCTGAATTGATTGCTTTACTGTGTCATTTAAACCCCGATATGATCCTTTTACCCAAAGGCTTAGAAGCAGATTGGCCTGAATCGATTCTTACTTTTATCCCGGTAGATGAGGCTGAGCGTGCTAAACCTACGTCGCCTTTTGGCGTTTATTTTGTAGTAGACAGTGCCATCTTAAGTGAGCAGTTTTATCAACGTTTTGCCCAATGGGCAGAGGTTCCACGTTATATTATCAATGCCCCTATGGATTCTATAATTGAATTAGCCCAAGAAAAAAATGTATTCCTCGAGTCGAATCTTCCCGCTGAGGATGCTTTAAATGGTCGCATGTACGCAGCGCAAGGTCTCATTGATTTGCAAGACCCTCAATATGCGTTGTGTTTTGACCTTTTAGACGAAGCCTGCTCCTGTCCTACTTGTACCCAACGTTTCACCCAAGCCTATTTGCATCATTTATTGGGACAAACGCCCTTGTTATGTCAACGCTTTTTGATCCAACACAATATTTCCCAAATAGTAAAACGAGTGAAATCCTAGGGAAAGGTGCTCCTATTCATTTACCTTCCGCAAAATTCGCTATATGATGTCCGCTGCTAAGAAGTATGCATTCAATTAAGAGCCTATTTTGAGGAGATTTTATGAGTTTTTTTATCAGTGATGCTTATGCGGCGATCGGTACCGCTCCAACAGGCCAAGGGGATGGAACTTTTTCACTCATTATGATTGCGGCTATCTTCGTATTGTTCTATTTCATGCTGATTAGACCACAAAATAAAAAAGCAAAAGAACATCGTGAGCTGTTAAGCCGTTTGAAAAAAGGAGACGAAATCGTCACTTCGGGTGGCATGTTGGCTAAAGTAGTCAATCTTGATGATCAATACATCAAAGTGAGCCCTGCAGAAGGGATGGAAATAACCCTACAAAAAGGTGCGGTTATTACAGTATTGCCTAAAGGCACTTTAAAATCTCTTTAAGTCTTACCGAGGGAAACGGACATGCAGAATAAATATCCTCTATGGAAAAACCTCTTGTTGGTCATTGTGGCCATCGTGGGGTTTATCTATGCCATACCTAATCTGTACACGGAAAATCCTGTAGTACAAATTTCATCACAGACTTCCGTCGATAAAAAAGAGTTAATGAGTCAAGTAGAAGCTATCCTCCAAAAAGAGAAATTGGAATACAGCTCAGTCATCATGGAAAAAGAAGGAATTGAGGTCATTTTTAAGTCCACTGATGCGCAATTATTAGCTCGAGATGTCATTAAAAACAGTTTAGGTAATCAATATACCGTAGCTTTGAATTTGGCTCCTTCTACGCCTCATTGGTTGGAAGTGATCAATGCAAAACCTATGAAGCAAGGTTTAGACCTTAGAGGAGGCGTGCATTTCCTTTTAGAAGTCGATGTGGAAAGTGTGATAAGCCGTCGGTATGAAGGCATTATGAAAAACATTGGCCAGGAATTGCGAGAAGTCGGCATTCGTTATTCGGGTATTCGTTATGTGGCTGATAAAGGGATTAATCTGAAGTTCCGTGATGAGCAATCCATGGAAAAAGCCTTAGAAGAATTGAAACAAAAAATCTCTGGTGTGACCTTTGTGAAAGGTAAACTCGATAATACCGTCATTGGTACTTTATCTCCTGCAGAACTTAACTCCATACGACAAAATACTATAGAACAAACCATGAGTATTTTACGTAATCGCGTTAACGAGTTAGGTGTAGGTGAAGCGATAGTGCAGCAACAAGGTGCAACCCGTGTTGCAGTAGATTTGCCGGGAATTCAAGATGCGGCCCGCGCTAAACAGATTCTCGGAGGCACTGCCACTTTACAATTTTATTTAGTGGATCAAGACAATGATCCGCAAATTGCTAAACAAACCGGTTCCGTTCCTGTCAGCGACAAATTGTACATGATGGATGGACAGCCCATTTTATTAAAACGACAAGTGGTTTTAAGCGGGGATTCCATTACTTCAGCGGTCTCTAGTTTTGACCAACAAACGGCAACGCCAGCTGTACAGATTCAACTGGGTGGCGGAGGCGAGAGTTTATTCACGAAAGTAACTCGTGAGAACATTGGCAAACGTATGGCCATTGTGTATGTAGAGACTAAAAATTCTATACAAACCATCAATGGAGTAGAAAAGCGGGTGACTCATCGTGAAGAACGAGTCATTAGTGCGCCCGTGATTCAAAGTGCTTTAGGTAATAATTTCCAGATCACTGGTTTAACTGATAATAAAGAAGCAAGTAATTTGGCTTTATTATTGCGTGCAGGAGCATTACCCGCAGCGATTTATCCTATTGAGGAACGTACAGTAGGTCCTTCTTTGGGTAAAGAAAACATTAAACGCGGCGTGATCTCTTTAGAAGTCGGTATGGGTTTAATTCTAATATTGATGTTAGTTTACTATCGTTTCTTTGGCGTGATAGCCAATATTGCGCTAGTACTTAACCTTATT
>SCSO01000431.1 GCA_004297865.1 Legionella sp. | reverse complement strand
TGTTGAGTCTCGACCCAACCTACGAAGGGTAGTCGTGCCCGGGCACGAAAACGAAGGCTGAAATACTACTAGATTTCATGCATAAAACTGATATCCTAAATTCAATCAATGCGCAGCATGCTCCAAAGTTTCAACAAAAGGATGTGAAGATGATCACAAGGACGTTATTTATTGTAATTTCTCTGTTTAGTTCAAGTGTATTGGCCGCCACGGAAACACTCATTTGGGGTAAAGCTAAGAATTATGTGGAAAGCCCTAAACCTGGTCTTATGCAATTAAGACAAACCCCTAAAGTGCAGCACTATCAACTTAAAGCAATGGATGATAATCCACTCAATGCAGAAGACAGACGCTATCAACAGCATTTCCATAATATCCCTATCTGGGGACGAGAGCTTATTGTTCATCAACATGGCAAAATAAATACAATCACCGGCATGGAAGTGGCTGGCATTGAAGACGATCTGTCTTCAACTGTTGGGAAATTAACGGCTCTAGAAGTAGAACAAAATGTCTTGCACGATATCAATGGTAGCGTTCTATTTAAAAATACAGAAAAAATAATTTTCTTAGATGATTCTAATAAAGCCCATTTAGCTTATGAGGTATTGTTGTATACCAATAATCCTATGGGGGAGATTGCAAACCCTCATTTTATTATTGATGCTAATTCTGGAGAGCTGTTAAAACAATGGGATGGTTTGCCTCGCAAAAAAATAGGTCAAGGTTTAGGTGGAAATGTGTTGGTTTTACCTTATCGCGGCGGCCTTTTTCAACATGGTACTTCGCAAAACAATATTCCTTCTTTAGGTCGTTTTGATGTCAAGGTTGAAAATGGACGCTGTTATGTAGAAACAGATCACATACGCGTCATCAATGCGCGAGAAGTGGGTTTATCATCCAACTCTTTTCCTATATTGAGTATCGTGGAGTTCTTTTCTAATCTGCCTACGTTTTCATACCCTTGTAGTGAAAAAAGCAAATACGTAAATAAAAACGATAATAACACTGCCCCAGCAAATCATAGTTTTTCTGCAATTAATGACACTATGTATTTCGCAGGAGTGACTATCGATATGTATAAAAATTTTTATGGGATCAAGGAGCCATTGGGCAATGATTTACCTGTACGTGCTTACACGCACATCAAACATTATGATAATGCCTTTGCCATTCCCACGATCAAAATTAGAGGGATAGTGTTAATTCATCAACAAATTGTCATTGGTGATGGCGATACTATCTATACCGCGCCAGCCCAAGCTGCCATAGCACATGAACTCTCGCATAACTTTACTTCCTTGCATTCAAAACTCATTTACGCAGAACAATCAGGTGGAATCAACGAATCTTTTTCTGATATGGCAGCCATTGCTATGCAAGATTATCTACGTAATTTTTATTCTTGGTATTGGGATGGCATAGATTGGAGTATTGGTCATGAAATGACTTTTGGGACTGAGCCCATACGCTATATGGATTTTCCGGAAAAAGATGGGAAATCCATAGGCAATGCTGCTAATTTTGAAAAAGGGATGAATGTCCATGATTCTAGTGGCGTATTCAATAAGGCCTTTTATATTTTAGCGCATAAACCGGATTGGTCAGTGCGCCAAGCCTTTCAAGTCATGGTGGATGCTAATCGAAAATATTGGACTTCTGGAACACATTTCGATGCAGCTGCTTGTGGAGTTATCCAAGCTGCAATCGATAGAGGTTATGGCAAACACAGTGTAGTAGATGCCTTTACTGAAGTAGGAGTGACTTGCCCACTCAAGTCACTTACCGCTTAACAATTAATGGACCTAAAGAATGACGAGTCAATATAGTAAAATCTGTCGCATCGGCGTTATTGGTGCTGGAAGAATAGGTAAACTTCATGCCCAAAATCTGCAATATCATTTGCCACAATTTCAATTGGTAGCTATAGCAGATCCAAATTTGGATAAACAATGGGCGCAACAATTTCATTTAGATTGTGCATCTACACAGGTTGAAGAGGTATTGTTTCATAAAGAATTAGATGCTGTCATTATTGCCTCACCCTCAGATCAACATATACAACAAATTCGTGCTGCTAGTGAAACGGGTAAAGCGATCTTTTGTGAAAAGCCTATTGGTTTAACTGAAGAAGAAATTATCGGTACTCTAGAGACAGTGAAAGCGCAAGGTGCATTTTTGCAGTTGGGTTTTAATCGTCGGTTTGATCCTAGTTTTGCGCATTTACAAAAACGAGTACAAACGGGTGACATTGGCGATACGCATTTGGTGAAAATTACTTCGCGAGATCCAGAGTGTCCGTCAAAAGAATATTGCGCTACTTCGGGTGGAATATTTATGGATATGAGTATTCATGATTTTGACATGGCGAGATTTTTAACTCGCTCTGAAGTGGTTGAAGTCTATGCCAGTGGCGCTGTGCTCATTAACTCAGGCTTTAAAGAATTTAATGATGTGGATACTGCTTTAATTCAGCTGCGTTTTGCCAATGGCGCTTTAGGCTTAATCGATAATAGTCGCCAAGCGATTTATGGATATGATCAGCGCATTGAGGTCTTCGGCAGTAAGGGCATGTTAATGGCTGGTAATCAAATACAACATGCCGTTACTCATTATACCGCAACTCAAACCAGCACTGCGAATCCCGAGTACTTTTTTCTTGAACGATACCAACAGGCCTATTTGGCGGAATTACAAGCTTTCTATGATGCTTGGGCTAATGATAAAGCAAGTCCTGTTGCTGGCGATGATGGTTTACAAGCCTTGCGTATTGCAAAGGCTGCTAAACAATCATTAGAAACGCATTTACCTGTGGCCTTAAATTGAGATTTGATGATGTATCCTGCTTTTAATTATGATGAAAAAAGATCCATTGATTTAATTTGTATGGGTCGGGTGGCAGTTGATTTATACGCAGAGCAAATTGGAAGTGAATTGCGGGACGCCACAAGTTTTAAAAAATACTTAGGCGGTTGCGCGGGTAACATTGCTGTAGGTACCGCACGCCTAGGCTTAAAAACGCAAATTTTTTCCTGTGTGGGTCTTGATGAAATGGGCGCATTTTTGCGTCAAGAACTACAAAAGGAAGGGGTGAATACGGATTTATTATATACTTCTGCGCAACATTTAACAGGTTTGGTGTTATTAGGAATTAAACCCCCGCATGAATTTCCATTAATTTTTTACCGTAATCAATGTGCGGACATGCAACTGCAAGCACAGCAGATCAATGCCAGTCATTTACAACAAGCCAAAGCCTTATTGATTACCGGTACAGGTTTATCCACAGCAGAAATGCGTGCTACGACACATGCAGTGGTTGAATTAGCCAGAGCAAGTGAGACCTTAGTCATTTTAGATTTGGATTTTCGTCCAGTGTTGTGGGGGTTAACTGCTTTAGGTGACGGTGAAACGCGTTTTCGGGTTGCACCCGAAGTGACCGCGGTGTATCAAGAGCTCATTCCTTATTGTGATTTAATTGTAGGAACAGAAGAAGAGTTGCGCATTGCCGCAGGTGTTGCAGAGATAGACACTTCCATAGCCCATTTACGTAAACTGACTGCAGCCCCAATAGTAGTTAAATTAGGAGAAAAGGGTGCAATGGTCAGTTTTTCTAAACAACCAGTATTAAAAACCCAGACGTTTCCTGTAGAAGTACTTAATGTATTGGGTGCTGGGGATGCCTTTATGGCTGGATTGTTGTCCGGTTTACTCCAAGCTAAGGCTTGGGAAGAGGCTACTACGCGTGCCAATGCTGCTGGTGCCTTAGTGGTCACTCGCCATGGTTGCGCACCTGCTATTCCATTTGCAGAAGAATTGGATTATTTCATCCAACAATTTGCTGTAGATCCTTTGGTTTGGCAAAGTCCTTATCTAGCGGCTCTACATGAGCGCCAACAAAAGGATTTTTCGCAACCGCTGCTTAAAAATCCTTTAGGTTTTGCGCAAGGATTACAACCTATAGTGCAAATGCAAACTTCTCCCTACATGGGGATGAATTTTTCTGCATTAAAACTAGTAAAAGGGCAACGTCACGCTTTTAATCCTGCTTTTGAATTTGCCGTTTTGTTAATGACCGGAAGAGTGATTTTTAATTTCGCGAAGCAACAACAGCAAGTGGAACGTAGTGATTATTTTGCCCAAGAACCTATAGTGCTGCATTGTGCTGCTGGAGAAACTGCATCGGTGCAAGCACTCACTGATTGTGAACTATTAATCATTGAAACTGAAAATTCAGCTTCATTTACTCCGCTTTTATTTAATGCTGATAATCTTCTGGAAGTGGATCATCGCGGCAAAGGATTATTAGAGGATAGCTCTTATCGTTTAGTGCGAACAGTATTTGATAAAAGAAATAGGCCAGAATCTAATTTGGTGTTGGGTGAAATTATTACTTTCCAAGGACGATGGTCGAGTTATCCATCCCATCATCATGAGCAGCCAGAAATTTATCATTATCGTTTCTCTGAGCCACAAGGTTTTGCTTTTGCTGAGCAGGGTAAAAATGTGTTGCGTGTTGAGCATTACGACACCTTGCAAATTGCTAAAGGATTACAGCACGCTCATTGCACTGCACCTGGTTATGCACTCTATACCTTATGGTTTATTCGCCATTTACCTGGCAACCCTTATTTGCAACCCACATTTGATAAAGAGCATGCTTGGACCCGCAATGCCTCAGCGAATCAACGTGTTTGGTCTTAGTTTATTGGAGTAGTCTGAAGTGAAAAAAATACGTTTAACCATGGCTCAAGCTTTATTGCGTTTTTTAGCGCAACAATATGTGGTTATGGATGGGGTAGAACATTTATTTGTACAGGGTATTTTTGGTATTTTTGGTCATGGTAATGTCACCGGTTTAGGGGAAGCCCTAGAATATGATTCCGCGGGATTAAAATTTTATCAAGGACATAATGAACAAGGCATGGCTCATGCAGCTACTGCTTTTGCCAAACAAAAAAATCGTTTAGGAATTTTTGCTTGCACTTCCTCTATTGGCCCGGGCGCAACGAATATGATCACTGCTGCTGCAACGGCCACGACTAATCGTATTCCTTTATTATTATTACCAGGGGATATTTTCAGTTGTCGACAACCAGATCCAGTGTTGCAGCAATTGGAAGTAGCTATGGATTACACGATGTCTGTTAATGATTGTTTTAAACCGGTAAGTAAATACTGGGATCGTATTGTACGTCCAGAACAATTAACGAGTGCTTGTCTGCAAGCGATGCGAGTTTTGACGGATCCTGCGGAAACTGGAGCGGTGACTTTGTGTTTACCGCAAGACGTACAATGCGAAAGCTATGACTATCCTGAATCGTTTTTTGAAAAACGCCTATGGCATATTGATCGCGAGCCGATTTGCACAAGGGCTCTAATGGAAGCGGTGGCTGCTATTCAACAAGCGACTAAACCTTTAATGATTGCGGGTGGTGGTGTGCATTATTCGTTTGCTTGCTCCGTCTTAGCGGAATTTGCTTTAAAGCATGCAATTCCTGTTGCGGAAACACAAGCTGGAAAGAGTGCCTTAGCCGCTAGTCATTCTATGAATGTGGGTGGTCTCGGTGTGACTGGTTCAGAAGTGGCGAATCGTTTAGCGGCAGAAGCGGATTTATTATTGGTGGTGGGATCTCGGTTGCAAGATTTTACTACGGCATCCAAGTGGGCCTTTAAAAATAAAAATCTGCGAATTGTGCATTTGAATGTGTCGCGGGTGGATGCAATGAAAATGAATGCCTTAATAGTAAAAGCAGATGCTAAGTTGGGATTAAAACAATTGAGTGACGCTTTGGGTGAATATCAATGTTCCCAAGCTTATCAAGATCAAGTGCGTGATCTGAAAGCGATATGGAGTGAAGAAGTAAAGGCGATGTGTTTTGTGAAAACGCCTAATGCAAAAACTTTAGAGCAGACTGCCGTTTTAGGTTTGTTGAATCAATGGGTTGATGCAGAAGATGTAATTATTGCTGCTGCGGGTAGTTTGCCTGGTGATCTTCATCGTTTATGGCAATGCAAGAGACCTAAAGATTATCATTTAGAATATGCCTTTTCTTGTATGGGGTATGAAGTCGCTGCGGGTCTTGGGGTGCGTTTGGCCAAAGGGAATAACTCTGGAGAAGTTTTCGTTTTAGTCGGTGATGGTAGTTTTTTGATGTTGCATTCGGAGTTAGTGACTTGTATTCAAGAGCACCAAAAAATCACTATTTTACTGTTTGATAATCGCGGTTATCAATGCATTCGTAATTTGCAAGAATCGCAGGGTAGTGCTGGTTTTGGTAATGAATTTCGTTATCGGGATGCTTCTAACCAGCAATTGTCGGGTGAGTATTTGGCTATTGATTATGTGCAATATGCTACTGCGTTAGGGGCTGCGGGCTATTATGCGGATTCTTATGATAAATTGCGTAGTGCTTTACAAGAGGCGAAAGGGAAATCAGGCGTTTCAGTGATTGTAATGCCTATTGCTGCTAAAAGTATGAGTCATGGGTATAACACTTGGTGGCGAGTTGGAGTGGCGGAGATTTCTAATTCTGTTAAGGTGCGAGAGGCTTTTGTGGTGATGGAGCAGGAGTTGAAATCAATATGCATTGAATAATGGAAAAGACGATTCGGGTTCTTTAAATTGAATTGGGTCATTTCCGTAAAATTTGATGTCACATAAAAGCAAAATTTACCCTCCATTCCATATCAACTGTGGTAAAATGCGCGATGGTAGAGTCTTTTAGCGTCTAAAACCCATGTCTAGGAGTTGAAAATGAAGATCAAATTAGGTATAGCGCCGATTAATTGGTGTAACGATGATGATCCGAATTTAGGTAAAGACATCAGCTTTGAACAATGCATACAAGAAATGGCTCAGGCAGGTTATGTAGGAACGGAATTAGGTAATAAATTTCCTCGGGATGAGTCAGTATTAAAAGAAGCCTTAAATCATCGCGGATTACAATTAAGTAGCGCTTGGTTTAGTACCTATTTTACTGAGCCTGAACGTTATGATACAACCTTATCGCAATTTTTAGATCACTTAAGTTTTATGCGTGCTTTAGGAGCCCGTTACATTAACGTCTGTGAATGCGGTCATTCCTTACAAGATAAAAACACACCCATTATAAGCCCGGAAAAACCAGAATTTACTGCGGAACAGTGGACTAAATTGATTCAAGGATTACATGCCATTGGTCGAGTTGCCTATGATTTTAATATCCGCGTGGTTTACCATTACCATGCAGGGACTGGTATTTTCACCGACAATGAAATTGATCAATTGATGAATAATACCAATCCAGAACTGGTTTCCCTACTGTTAGATACTGGGCATGCTGCTTTTGCGGGCATTAATCCGCTTAATCTCATAAAAGAATACGGTGAACGAATTCATTATGTACATCTTAAAGACGTACGTTCCGACGTCTTGCAAATGGTAGAAAATGAACAGTTGAATTTTATGGATGCTGTCCGCGCTGGGGTTTTTACTGTTCCAGGAGATGGTTCAATTGATTTTCCTTCCGTTATTAATGCGTTAAAAAAATACAACTATGAAGGATGGATGATTGTTGAGGCAGAGCAGGATCCGGATAAAGCGAATCCTTATGAGTATGCGAAAAAGGCTTATGAGTACTTGCGTCCTTTGGTTTATTGAGGCGTTCTTGTGGCGGGTATCTATCTTTGTAGGTTGGGTCGAGACCCAACAAGTTCTTATATATAGAAAAGATTTTATTGTTGGGTCATGACCCAACCTACAAAACAGAGGGCACGTCACCTTGTTTTGTAGATAGATTCCTGCCTTCGCAGGAATGACACATATAATTTCCCCGTTAGTTTCCCCGAGATGCCCCATCTACCAATGACAGGCCTTTTACAATAAGCTAAACTAAAAGGAATCAATTCGTGCGAGGGATGCTATGACGGATGTCAATAAACTGGGCGGTAGTTGTTTGCGCTCTGTTGAGGATTATCGAAAAGTTAAACAGATCATAACCGATGAACCTTGTATTCTAGTCGTTTCTGCTTCCTACGGAACCACCGATGTGTTACTCGAGTGTTTACAATTAGCCAGTTTACAAAAAAACTATTTACCCAAAATCAATGCTCTAATTAAAAATCATTGTGCGCAAAACCAAGCCTTAACTCAAGACTCCCATATTCACTACACCATCTTAAAAGATCAAGAAGACATCTTAGCTTTATTGCACAGTGTGTCTTTACTTGGAGCTTATTCACAACAACAAATGGATTGGCTATTAGGCTATGGTGAATATTGGTCCAGCCAAATTATTGCCAGCATGCTGAAAGTGCCTTGGTTAGATGCTGGGCAAATTATTACTGTCAATCGTCATGAAAAAAGTGTGAGCGTGGATTGGAAAGAAACGCAAAAGCGTTTAAAAGCAGCGCAAAAAAAAGTGAAATCACCAGTCATCGTCATGCCAGGTTTTGTAGCACGCGACGCAGATGGTTTGCGTGCTTTATTAGGTTTTAATGGTAGTGATTTCACTGCGGCCATCATTGCCAAATTGGTTAAGGCTAAGAATTTTTATAAATGGACTGATGTTGAAGGAATATTTACAGCCGATCCTAAATTAGTTAAATCTGCCTTTGCGATTCCTCATGTAAGTTATCAAGAAGCGTCGGAATTGGCTTATTTTGGTGCATCAGTTTTACATCCACAATCGGTACAACCGGCCATTGAGGCCAATATTCCCATTCACATAAAAAATTATTTTAAACCACACAATCCAGGGACTACGATTAGTGCTCGAGCCGATGATCCTAATATAGTTGTCAAAGGTTTAAGTTCTATTTCGAATGTTGCATTGATTAATATTGAAGGGACTGGTTTAGTGGGTGTTCACGGAATTGCTGGACGCTTATTTTATTCGCTCTCACGAGCAGAAATTTCCGTGATTTTAATCAGTCAGGCGAGTTCTGAACATTCAATTAGTATCGTCGTCAAAGAAGAATTAGGCCCGGAAGCTGTGAAAAAAATTCAGAAAGAATTCGAATTTGAATTGCAAAACGGATGGATTCAAAATGTGACGCTGATGGACGAATGTGCAGTGGTGTCCGCGGTGGGTGATAGAATTTTAGGTACACCCGGAGTGGCCGCAAAGTTTTTTGAAATGATCTATCAAGCCAATATTAATATTTTAGCAATAGCTCAAGGTGCATCTGAACGCAATATTTCTGCAGTCATCAAAGCGCCTTTTATCCAACGAGCACTTTGCTCGTTACATGCAGGCTTTTATTTATCGCATAAAACCTTATCCATTGGGGTAATTGGCCCCGGAGGGGTTGGCGCAGAATTATTAGATCAAATTAAAAAGAATAGAGCTCGCTTGAAAAAAGAAATGAATCTGGATCTGCGAGTCCGCGGCATCATGAATTCCAAATCCATGCTATTGCAAGACACGGAAATGGCAGATTGGAAGGAAAATATAAAAACCGAAGGCACGACTAAACATCTAAAACAATTTATCCAGCATATTGCAAGTCCGGAAATACCCAATCCAGTAATTGTAGATTGCACTTCTTCTGCGGAAATAGCCGGAGATTATTCGCTTTTTGTAGAAGGTGGCTGTCATATTGTTACCCCGAATAAAAAAGCCAACTCTTCAGATTTGGCAGAGTTTCATGCCTTAAAAACTGAGATTAAAGCGCATAACCGCCATTATCTTTATGAAACCACTGTTTGTGCAGGTTTACCAGTAATTAAAACCCTGCAAGATCTTATCGCCACAGGTGATACTATTAAACGAATTGAAGGCATTGTTTCCGGCACTTTATCTTATATTTTCCATCAGTGTGCCCAAGGTGTTTCTTTTGCGCAGAGCGTAAGCCAAGCGTATGAATTAGGCTATACCGAGCCAGATCCTCGTGATGATTTAAATGGTTTAGATGTGGCACGGAAATTTGTTTGTTTAGCGCGTGAATTAGGTTACGAATTAAATTTAAGCGATGTTAAACTATTAAACATGGTGCCTAAAGAGTTGCGCGAAGTATCCATTAAGGAATTTTTAAAGCAATTACCCGATCATCAAGAAGAAATAGATAACAAAATCAAAAAATTATTAAAGAACCACGCAGCTATTGCTTATGTAGGGGTTATTGCCAACGATAAAATTACTATTGAATTAAATGCCTATCCCGCAACACATCCCTTTGCTAATACTACAGGGACGGATAATATTCTTTTAATTCAAAGTAGAAGATACGATAATCAACCTTTGATTATCCAAGGTCCAGGCGCAGGTAAAGATGTGACTGCTGCAGGGGTGTTTGCCGATCTATTAAAGCTGGCCTCCATGTTATGATGAAACCATTAACTTCCGTCACCGCTTTTGCCCCAGCAACCAGTGCGAATGTCGCAGTGGGTTTTGATATTCTTGGTTTTGCTTTGGAGCAATTAGGCGATACGGTCACCTTGACTAAGTCAGTAGATCCCAAATTACGTATTGCTAGTATTAGTGGTACAGATCAACTTCCTTATGAGATTGAAAAAAATTCAGCGACCGTTGCTCTGCTCGCAATGTTAGACCATTTAGGTTTGCCGCAAAACTTTGAATTACATTTGCAAAAAAAGATTCCGTTAGGTTCGGGTTTAGGTGGTTCTGCGGCAAGTAGCGTTGCACCTCTAGTGGCTTTAAATGCTTTTTTAACAGACCCTTTATCTTTAGAAGAATTAGTGCAATTTGCACTGTATGGTGAAGAAATCGCCTGTGGAGCTAAACATGGGGATAATGTCATTCCTTCTTTGTATGGCGGTATTACCTTGGTGCATTCTTTAGTCCCATTGCAAATTATACCTTTACCGGTCATTCCCTTAATCGCGGTATTAGTGCATCCTCATTTACGCTTGGATACCCGCGATTCACGAGCTGCACTTAAAAAAACCATAGAGCTCTCCAGTTTTATTAAACAAAGCGCGCATTTAGCCGCGTTCATTAGTGCTCTTTATGAAGAAAATTATGATCGATTAGCTATGGCATGTAAGGACGAACTGATTGAGGGAATGCGAGCGCATTTAATTCCAGGATTTTATGAGGTACAAGACGCTGCTATGATTAATGGTGCTTTAGCTTGTTCTATTTCGGGGTCCGGTCCAACGATGTTTGCTTTAACCACCACAGAGAAGCAAGCAGAGCAAATTGCGGAAGCTATGCGTTTAGCCTTTCAAAATCAAGGTATAGAGAGTGATAGCATAATTTCACCTATTGCATCTCGTGGTGCACATGTAATTTCAGAAGCATAATAATTTAGGACAATAGAAATGAGTTGCCAAATGCTGAGCACTCGGGGAAATGATTCTGCGAGTTTAGATGACGCGATAAAACAAGGTTTAGCTAAAGATGGTGGTTTATATGTGCCGCAAACTTTTCCTAAATTAGTGATAGAATCCTTTTACGATATAGAGGATCTTCCTCGTTTTGCCTATCAATTATTAGCCCCTTTTTTTAAAGAAAGTGCTGTCGTTCTGGATCAGCAGTTTTGTGAGCGCGTTTTTTCTTTCCCATTATTATTAAAAAATTTATCGCCAAATCAGTTCGTCTTGGAATTATTTCACGGCCCGACCTTATCCTTTAAAGATTTTGGCGCGCGATTTTTTGCCAGTTGTTTGCAACAATTGTTGCAGGGAAAAACGACTAAAGTGCTAGTGGCTACTTCGGGTGATACTGGTAGTGCCGTGGCTAGCGCTTTGAGTGGGAAAAAGGGGATTGAAGGGATTGTTCTCTTTCCTAAAGACAAAATTAGTGTAAGACAGCAAGCACAGATCACTTGTTGGGAAAATAACATTCATGCGGTAGCTGTTGAGGGTACTTTTGATCAATGCCAACAATTGGTAAAAAAAGCCTTTGCCGAAGGTTTAGAAAATACCGATGTGTTAACCACAGCCAATAGCATTAATATCGCACGCTTACTGCCTCAAATTTTATTTTATGCTTACGCTAGTATGCAAATCAAAAAATCGCAAGGGCAAGCCGTGAATTTTATTATTCCCAGTGGAAACTTGGGAAATGTCACCGCTTGTTACTGGGCTAATGAATTAGGATTTCCTATTGATGAAATTTTAATTGCGACTAACAAAAATGCGGTGTTAGCTGATTTTGTTAACAGTGGAGTTTATAAACCACAACCTAGTATTAAAACTTTAGCCAATGCTATGGATGTTGGCGATCCGAGTAACTTAGAGCGTTTACGTTATTTGTACCAAGCCTTTCCTGAATTTAAAAAACATGTGGATGTTGAGTCTATTGATGATGAGAGGATTAGGGCGAGTATAAAAGACTGTTATGAGCGTTATGGTTATTTAATTTGTCCGCATACGGCGACGGCTTATGCACGTTTGAGTAAAGTGGATTTATCTAAACCTTGGGTTATTGCGGCGACTGCCCATCCTGCCAAGTTTGAAGAAATTATTGAGCCTTTATTGCAAATTTCCATTCCAGTGCCTAAATCTTTGCAAGAGTTGTTAGATAGATCGCAGCATTTTGAAGTGATTGCGCCTAATTTTGAGTCGTTAAGGAATATTATATAGTGAGTCGTAGCCTGTATTAGACGAAGTCGTAATACAGGAATCCGGTGTGTGGCATGCTCATCAAATACAGGTTACGATTTGTAATTCCAAAACTTAGGTAAAGCCATACAACAAATCGCCACTCCGATAACACATAAAACGCCGCCAGAGACTAAAGACGTGGTAATGCCTAAACCAGTCGCTACAAAACCCGCACGCGTGTCACCTAATTTAGGGCCACTCAAATAGCTAATCATCTCAATGCCGGCTAATCGTCCGCGATATTCAGTGGGAATGGTATTATTCCATAATGAACTGCGGAAAATACCGCTGATGGCATCGAAGGCACCGGAAAGTGCTAAAAAGAACAAGGCTAACCACAGTGAGTTAACTAAGCCAAAACCAATAATAGCGATTCCCCACGCAACTGCTGCATAAGCGATTGCGCGTCCATCATGGGTTACTTTTGATGTCCACCCACTAACAAAGGAGATTACCAAGGCACCTACCGCAGGGGCTGCGTAAAGCAATCCTAAAGTTTTCGCACCACCATAAGATTGTGCTATCGCTGGAAACAACGCGTTAGGCATAGCAAAAACCATGGCAAAAAAATCAACAAAATAACTGCCCATTAATTCCTGACGACTAAACGCAAAAGTCAATCCTTGTTTTAATGAAGCAAGAATAGACGGATGCTCTTGCACCACTGGTTTGGGAATGGTGTGCATGAAGAACAAACAGCTTAGTGAAACAAAAAAGGTGCAGAGGTCAATTAAATAAGTAATCACAATGCCATGCTGGGCAATAATTAATCCAGCAATCGCGGGACCAATGATTAAGCAAAAGCTAAATTTAAAACTACCCAAGGCGCCTAAACTTTTATAATCCTCTGGAGCAACAATTTGTTGCGCAATGCTATCAAAAGCAGGGCGATGCAAACCGGTAACTGCGGACATTAATGAGGAGACTATAAACAATAATAAAATGCTAGGCTGAGTTTGCAGGGCATTGAATGCGAATAAACCACAACCAATGGCCAGAAGTAATTCACTAATGATCAAGAGACCGCGCCGATTATAACGATCGGCAAATACGCCACCGATTAAAGCTGTGATCAGTAAAGGCAATAATTGCACTAAACTTAATAAACCTACCATTAACGAGGATTGGGTCAGAGCATAAATTTGGTAGGGAAGGGCAACGCTAGTAATCATCGTTCCAATAAAAGAAATGAATTGTCCAGCATAGAGAAGACGGAAATCTCGGTTGCGTTTAAGAAGTGACATATCGATTAGATGGCTCATGAGGATCTCGAGTTAGGAATGGAGGGATTTGATTTAACTAATTATTTTAACAGGAAAACTATCGATTAGCGAGAGAGTCGGTGCTGTCAGGTTCTGGATCCTGTTCTGAGCTAGGTTCGTTGTTTCGAATTTCACTGATACGGGTTCGGAAATCGTAGAATGCTTCTCTACTCACAGCAGGATCGGGGGTTAAATTTAAGGTACTTTTTTCTTCTGGCGCTACAATAACGCGAATCTCATTACCGACTTGATTTTTTGCTACTAACTTATCTAGATCTGAATTAAATGTATTTAAATCATGGTAGAGATATTTTTTCGAGTCCGATTGTATTATCTCTTTGACTACAGTTTTCAACTCATCAAGATTGTGACATTTTTTTATCATGTGCAAATGTTTCTTATCATCAGTGATTAAGAACTGTGCCGCAATTTCCTTTACTTCATTAGATAATCCTTTTTCACGATAATTGTTTAGACCTTCCAATTTTTCGCCTTTAGTTAAAATAGCTCTTATAAGGTTAAGCCCATGTTTTATTGATTCCCAGGTTTTATTTAGATCCGCACTCGAGGTTTCTGGTTTAATATAAACGCTCAAAGATCCATCTGTGTGTTTATTTAAACCAAAAACATGGGTAGTAAATTTCCATGCTAAAGGAACCGTATCGTTTTTATCAATTCCTAAATGACCATCCTTTTTATCTACATATTTACGATAGTGACTGGAGTCTCGCGAATAACTATTTCCTTCATTGGCGTTTGCGGGTTTAAATAAACTTTTAATAAAATTTAAGGGAACCGATTTGGAATGGGTAAACTCATTGGTCACTTCGCCTTTAAAATAATGATATAAAGCCTTCGTGGCGTCCTCATTTTTTAGTTGTAAATTAAACATCCCTTTGCCAAAGGGCTTACCTGAGTCAAATGCCTGTTTAATCAAGTACCAGTGAATATAGGCCATTTGCGTACTTTTACTTTCATTAGTTGGTGGTGCTGTACCACCTGAATTAAAATGGTCAAGTAAAGCCCTTCCTTTCGCGGCGTATCCGTTAGCCGCAGTTACAGTAATAGTTTTACATCGCTCAGCAACGTATTGTGCAAAAGTGGGAACTCCCATGAAATACCTTAATTATCAATTATTATCCTGTATGTATAATTATAGGTCATTTAAAGGGGTGTTTATCTGTTTTTAAGGTCTTTGTAGGTTGGGTCACGACCCAACAAAAAATTTTTGATTAAAATTAGATGGTTATGTTAGAAAATGACCTGAAGTTTTACACAAATTTTTTAAATATGGGTTGTTCGCTTTTGTACAATTAAATTTAAAAAAGCTTGCATCAAACTACCGTACATCTTCTTGCATTTGCCTAAATCTTCATCTAATCTTCATTTTTTTCTCAGGAGTATTCCATGACCACCATATCTTACGAAGAGTTTGAAAAAGTTAATCTACGCTCCGGAACTATTGTTAAAGCTGAGCCTTTTGAGCGCGCGCGAAAGCCGGCATATAAAGTGTGGGTGGATTTTGGTGAAGAACTGGGTGTGTTACAAACTTCTGCGCAAATCACTGTGCATTATCAACCAGAATCTTTGATAGGTAAAAAAGTGATTGGCTGTGTGAATTTGGGTGAAAAAAACATCGCCGGCTTTTTATCACAGTTTTTATTAGTAGGTTTCTCTGATGCAGCCGGCGCTATTTGTTTGGCTTCTGTCGATAAAGACGTGGCTAATGGACAGAAATTACATTAAATACTTATTGGATCTCGTAATGCTTGTGCCTGAGCAATAATCTCAGGTACATCCAAACGTAGGTATTTCGATTGAATCTTAAGCTCAGAGGACTCTCCTCCTGGTATAAGTTGCAAATGATAATCATCAACAACTTCTAAACTGAGCACTTCATCAATATCGATATTGTCATCGCAATGAGACTCGCTGAGCTCTAAGGCTAATACTTTTTTAGCACGAGTTAGCACTTCATTTTTGTTAGCGCCCACAAAAAATTTAAATTCATGAATCTCACCAAAATAGTCTTTTTTATAACCACCAAAATTCACCATAAACAATTTTTCAGAGGATGTGGATTTTTCTTTAGTAATTTGCACTTGATGGCCATCGACAGAGGTCAACTCAATAATGGAGTCAATGTGCAAACGTTTGCTTGTTCCAAACCATTTGTTGACTAAAACTGGGAAGGCGTCTTCAATGGAATGTGCAACAGTAAACACCACATCATGTAACTCAATAGAACAACCTTGAGCGCGACCACCTAAAACAACAGCAAATAGTTTTAACATCTTATTCCCCTGGATAATTGATTTTCATTTTATAGCGAAAACGCCAAAACAATACAACCACACTAAAACCAGCGCCTACGACCATTCCCCACCACAAACTCGGGCCACCTAAGGTGGATTTTTTTAGCAATAGATAACCAAGAGGCAAAGCGATACCCCAAAAGCTGATTAAGGAAACCGCTAAGGTAAAGCGAGTGTCTTTTAAAGCGCGTAAAGAACCGAATAAAATAATTCTCACACTCTCAAAAATTTGAAACCAGGCGCTTACTGCTAATAATTGAGAAGCTATTAATACCAAGCCGTGGTTATTGGGATCTTGAATATCAAAATCCACAGCAATAAAAAACGTAGGCATTTGCCAAAAGAAAAAGCCCACAATGACCATTAAGAGGAAACCTAATAGGACTCCCATATCACTGGTTTTCTTAGCTTCTAATACTTGTCCTGCGCCTAATAAATGCCCCATGCGCACTGTAATCGCTTGGGCAATAGAGAAAATAAGTGACATCAGTATACCCATATACTGCAAAGCAATTTGATTGGCTGCTAAAAATTCACTTCCTAAATATCCTGAAATTAAGGTCAGTGCAAAGAAAAATCCTACCTCTATGCAATACATTATACCCATGGGTAACCCTATTCTTAACAACTCACCTAAATATGAAGGTTTTTTGAAATGCCATAGTGCGTTTAAATAGACGCGATATTTTTTATTCAGGAGCACAAATCCGATGACTAAAAATAAAGACAGATAATTGCTCAGCGCTGTTCCCCAGCCTGCACCACTAATCCCTAACGCAGGAAAGCCCCATTTGCCAAAAATGAAAAGATAACTGAAGGTGATGGTCATTGAGACCGAAAACAGGCTTAAAATGAGCGTGACCCGAGCTGCACCTAGGCCGATAATAAAATCCAATAAAGCCATGGACAGTAAGCTGGGTAAAATTCCCCAACAGAGTGCATGCAAATACATTTGCGCTAAGGCAACGATTTTAGGGCTTTGACCTAGGAATAATAGAAAAGGGGACAAATTCCAAAACAACAGCATAGAAGGTACACTTAAAATTATCGCCATAGCGATGCCATCGCGGACCACTAAAGCAATCCCTGCTTGATCTTTAGCCCCATGCTTATGCGACACTAAAATATTGATGGCAGCTAATATGCCAAATACGATAACGATAAACGTACCAAACATCCAACCTACTATGGCACCAGCTGCCAAACTTTCGGCATTGAGATGAGCTAAAAAAAGCGTTTCAAAAAAATAGGATGAAGATTGGATAAGCCCTGTTAATGCGAGCGGGAACAATATAATAAAAAGTGGATAAAATATTCCCTTGTATGATCTTAGCAAATTCACAGTGGACCCAAG
>SCSO01000556.1 GCA_004297865.1 Legionella sp. | reverse complement strand
GTGAGTCATTTCATGACCAATCACAAAACCAATAGAACCATAATTCACTGCAGCAGGTGCCTTCGGATCAAAAAATGGCGGCTGTAATATACCTGCGGGTAAATTCAAATTGTTCATGGAAGGATCATAATAAGCATTAATGGTTTGCGGTGTCATACCCCATTCACTTCGATCTATAGGTCGACCTATTTTATGTAAATCACGTTTCACCAAGAATTGATTCGCGCGAATCACATTCAATACATAAGGCCCACGATTAACCTCCAAACTGGAATAATCCCACCATTTAGAAGGATAACCTACGCGCTCTTCCATTAAATCTAATTTTTTTAATGCTTGTTTACGAGTTTCATCGCTCATCCAAGCTAAGGTCGAAATGTCTTCGCGTAAGACCGTGCGAATGTTTTTTATGATCTCTAATACCTGCTCTCTTTCTTTAGGAGAAAAATATTGCTCAACATATAATTTACCAATGGCAAAACCCAGAGCTCCATTTTCAGTATTGACTACGCGTTTCCAGCGTGGAAGTATTTTTTCCGTACCAGTCAATGCCACCATCATTTGGAAATTTTGTTTTACAAAAGGCTCAGAAAGGTAAGAGGCGAAGGCATCAATTAAATGCCAACGTAAATACGTTTTCCAATCGTTTAAAGAAACGGATTTCAGTTCGGAATTAAATGCTTTGAAAAACTCTGGCATTGCCAGATTAAGATACTTAACTTGCGCTTGGCCTCTGGCAGCTAAATACTGATTCCAAGAAAAATCCGGAGTGGTTTTATTTAATTGCGCAATATCCATCATATGATATATGGCATGAGGATCTCGTTGTGCTACTTGCGACATTGAGGCCTTAGCCAAACGTGTTTCAATAGACATCACGACCTGAGCAGCCTTATTCGCTTCTGTAGGTTTATCACCTAAAAGCACAAACATGGCCGCGATGTGTTTCACATAGGCGTCACGAATTAGTTTAAATTTAGGATCGTCCTTCAAATAATAATCTCTATCCGGCAGACCTAAGCCACCTTGCATGGCAGCAGCGATCATTTCCTCACTGTTTTTAAAATCCTGCATGCTACCAAAACCGAAAAAGGCATCGACACCTATTTCGTGCAAATGCGCAATTTCTTTCTGTAAGTCCTCTAAAGATTGAATCGCATCAATGCGCGCAAACTCTGGTTTTAAAGGGTCAATCCCTAAATCATTAATGGCTTTTTCATCCATACCACTATAATAAAAATCACCCACTTTCTGTTCAATACTACCGGGTTTCGCTTTGGTGTTTTCTGCAGCTTTGATAAGCATTTGATGGATTATTTTTTGAACTTTCTCATTAAGCACATTAAAAC
>SCSO01000430.1 GCA_004297865.1 Legionella sp. | reverse complement strand
CTTCTACTGCGCGCCAATCATTGCCGGTTGCGATTAAAACGGGATCAATACCATTCATAACCCCTTTATTATGCGTCGCTGCACGATAAGGGTCCATTTCTGCAAATAGAGAAGCTTCTTGTAATTTCTGGCCTAATTCGGAGTCGATATTTTGAATGGTGACACGGGCGGTAGTGAGTTTTTGATCATTTAAATTGGTCAAAATACACATGGTGACATCTTCGCCCGTTAATTTTTCAATGGGATTTTTCAAATACTCTAACACCTGATTGATGATATTGGCACCCATGGCATCACAGCTATTCATGGTCAGATGAATAACTGCCATGTCATAACCATCTTCTCGTTGCAGCCTGCGTAATTGCAAATCCATTACACCACCACCACGTTTCACCATGCTTGCAGCTACTTCCTCATTGGCTTTTTCAATGAAAAATTGTCTATTGTCTTCGAAAATACGTGAAAATCTTTCAAAATCTTTTATCTTGGCTAATTGAATTTGCCCGAGAATACCTTCACCATGAATCCAAGTTTGGATTTCTCCGTGTTGGCGAATCCATTTAGCGGATTTGGAAAGGGCGGCAATAATAGAGGTTTCTTCAACCGCTAGTGGAATGACATAATCTTGGCCATCGATGTGAAAGTTAGTCGCTACACCTAGGGGTAGTTGAAAATAACCGATCACATTTTCTATGAGTTTATCGGCTAAGCTTAGATCTTTAATAGCACCTTGTTTAAGGAATTGAATATCTTCAGTCGTCATTGCACCTAAGGCTAGGAGGCGTTGAAAACGTTCTTCACGAGATAATTTTGAAAACCCACGAAATAATTCGGTGGCATTAGCTGCTATAGACATGCCTTCTCCTGTAACTCTTCTAATACTTGGCTACCGGTGCAAAACATAGCCGTTTTCAATTCATACTCTATAGCCGACATTTTGGCAAGTACATGCTCTGGGGATTTTAGGGCTTCTTCGAGCATTGGTTTGGCAAAACCTACAGTGGATGCACCTAGAGCAAATAACTTGGCAGCATCCAGACCATGACGCACGCCACCTGAACCCCAGATCTCAAAAGCTGGGTTGATGGCTTTGGCGTTTTTAACGCTACTAACGGTATCAATCCCCCAATTTTGGAACGTTTGCGCTGTTTGTTGTCGGATGGGATCTTGATAGGCTCGATGCCCTTCAATTCGTCCCCAATGGGTTCCACCTAAGCCACTAACATCTACGGCGGCGAGACCTAAATCGTTTAAACGAGCCAAAGTGCTTTTAGAAAATCCACAGCCGGTTTCTTTGACAATCACCGGGATGGAGAGTGCTTTGACTAATTGCGCGAGAGCGTCCCAACACCCTTTAAAATCCGTAGTGCCTTCTGGTTGAATGCATTCTTGCAAGGGATTGCAATGGATGATTAATCCTTGCGCGTCAATGGCATCTATTAGACCTTGAATAGGCGCAATGGGGGTGTTAATAATCTGGGCTATGCCCAAGTTACTGAATAAGCTAACTCCAGGATAGTCTCGGCGTAAGGATTCCCATTCTGTAGCAGCTTGTTGATCCGTTAATTCTCGTCGTTGTGAACCTACACCCATAGCCCAGCCACTTTCTGCACAGGCAGCAATGAGATGGCGGTTGATGTTAGCTGCATTGGCATGACCAGCAGTCATGGAGCTAACAAGGAAAGGCTTGGCAACTTTTTGATTAAAACGACGGCCAGCGATGGAAATATCGTTGAAATTGAGATCGGGAAGGGCTTCGTGAATTAAGGAAAAAGCGTCAAAAGTATTTAATTCACTGCTTTGATTCACAGGCATGAGGGCGAGCTCGATGTGATCGCGCTTACGCTGTTCAAATTGACTGTAATCGTTTTGCATGCCTGGTTCTGAAATTAGAAAAATAGCGTCAATGGTATCATGAAAGGTGGGGGGAGACCAAGGAGCTTTTATTCATGGCAGAAGAGGTATAAAGGATGGTTTTATTGTCTTCTCCTTTAAGGGGAGAAGGGAGAATAGGGGGTAGTATTTCTGGGCTGGCTCTTATAATATTATTCCTTTTTTATTGGCTCAGATCCGTGTCTAAACTCAAACCTTACTTCCTCCTTTTAATCTTTTCCTTGCTCCTGCTCCTGCCAGGAATTGCTAGTTTGCCGGTTATTGATCGTGACGAAGCGCATTTTACCCAAGCTACTCGGCAGATGATCCAAAATAATAATTATTTTCAGATTCGCTTTCAGGACATCACCCGATTTCAAAAACCCCCTGGGATTAACTGGTTACAAGCCGCCTCCGTCAAAGTATTTAGTCATGCTGATGCCAAAACCATGTGGCCTTACCGTTTGCCCTCCTTACTAGGGGCCTTATTCTCCGTATTATTCACCTACTTTTTTGCGCGCCGTTTTTACGACCCTAAAACCGCCGCAATGGGAGCTGGTTTACTCGCCTGTGCCTTGCTCTTGGTAGCTGAAGCCCATATGGCGGTCATTGATAGCATGCTCTTATTTTCTGTCGTATTAATGCAAGGCGCTTTGTGGGTTATCTATGAAAAGGAAGACAGCCATTGGGGCTGGGCTCTGTGTTTTTGGTTAGCACTGAGTTTTGGCTTGGTTCTAAAAGGGGTTACGCCTTTAGTGGCTGTTTTAAGTATTATTACCTTATGCATCATCGACAAAAAGGTTAGTTTTTTAAAACGTTTGCATCCTATTAAAGGATTTATTCTTTTTTTGGGATTGACCTTAACTTGGCTTTGGGGCGTGAATGAAGCTGAGCACAGTAATTATCTCA
>SCSO01000429.1 GCA_004297865.1 Legionella sp. | reverse complement strand
GAATTTGTCTATCCAAATACATTTGATAGTTTATTTCTGCAAGTAGGGTGGCAATTTCTTTTTCTACTGTGCCGGGAGAGGCTTTATTGATGCGATCTACCCATTGTTCGCCGTCCTTGCCGGGCTTAAATAAACGCCAAGTCGCCATATTGAACTCACTCATGGCCTGACTTGTTATAGTCGCACTTTCCTCACCACTTGGATTTTGTGGGAGTCTTTTAGAAAATAAGTAATACAGGTTGCTTATCCCCACGGAACTTTGCGCAGCATAAACTCTTAAGCTGGTAAAATAATGACTTAAAATCCCTTGGGCTTTTAATTGCTCTGCAGTGGGTGTGGCGTTGGGTTTATTGTCTGCTGGTACGGCCTGGTTATAGAGAGTGTCATAAGCCTTTAATTTAGGCAAGGTTATGGGCGCTACTGCACCAGAAGCGTAGCGAACAAAGTTAGCGGCTTGTTGGATTTGATTCTCCGCAGCCAAGCCTGACTTTTGTTTTGGTGTTTCACTTCCTGCTCCAACTGGAGCGGCATCAGTAGAATAGAGTAAAGGACCTAAGAGCGAGTTACTGTTTAATTGACCAATGATTTTTTGGTTATAGTCGTAGCTATAAAACTGCTCTCTATTAGGCAATGCACCAATAACATTAGCCATCACTTTGTTTTGATATAAAAAGTTACAATCTTTTACAAAATTGGTTCCGTTATAATCCATACAAACGGTGTAATCAGGAGTTCCTAGAATATTAAGCACCGCCTGACTGACCGGATCATTTTGATAAGTTTGTTGATCCATTAAAATGGACACGGAAAAATTAGTTGCTCCTTCTCCAGCCGGTGATTGGTAATTTTGATATTTGAAAGTGGCATTTGCAAATTTATTAATGGAGGCGCCTGGGGAATTATTAGGTACAAATTGGGATAGTGCTTCACTCATGGCATCTACGGGAATAGCACCTAAAGAGGAATAATATACATAGTTTTGTGCAAGTAAAATGGCCAATTTATCAGTTAATTCTTGGCTAAGAGAATTTTCTTTAGGTGGTGCCTGGGTAAGATCGAAACCTAAATATAATCCCAAATTTAAAACGTATTTAGAAAGAGTCTCTGATGACCCAGAATTAGCGCTTGGATTATATTGATTTTCCACTAAATCTGCGGCAGTTGCAGTAAAAGACATTAAACAGATTAGATTGAGCAAAGTCCCTTTAGCCAGTACCTTCATTATTCATCCCCTTCGAGTGCGCGTAATACTAGATTAAGTCTGTACTGACAAAAAACCCTTGCCAGCAAGCGTAAACGTTCAAAAACTATGTTTCTTTTAAGAAAAAAACCTGCAGGATCATGACTACCCAAGCTGGTTTCCTCGGCGTGAATTAATACCCGCGAGGCACTACCTGGGTGCACTGTATCAATGGCTTGTAATAAGCGAAGTCCTCTACCTGATTTGATATTTCCTACAATACGTATAAATTTATCTTCTTCTGACAGCAAACTCATGTCAAGTTTTTCAATATCATCAAGCTCTTGACCGAGTTTAGTCATGGCTTCTTCGAATTCTGGATTACCATCTAAAGTCCAATCTTCTACACTTTCCATAAAGGTAATAACACGGTAAATCATGGGATCTATATACTCAAACCAGTACTTTGAAGAGGCTTCATAGCTAAGATCAGGCATAATTTACTCTTTTTTTACGATATTAGATTAATGGACGAAACTACAACATACTACTATAGTATAGTATGAGGGACAAAAGTCCATTACTTAGAAAGTAAAATTATGAAAAAGAAATCAAGCTCAAGAATAGGTAGAGTTTTCAAGAGTGTTATCAACGTTCGCTACTGGGCGGACTGGGATAGAGTAAAAGCTTTTACCACCTCACTTTACAACGGTATTGTGCGCATGTTCGTGCCTAGTAAAACCACCTCAGATGAGACATTTGATCAGGCTATTGCGCGTTTAAATATTACCGAAACTGATTTAGATTTAAAACAAAAAGCCCTTTTTCAGTTAAGTATGGTCATGGTAGCTGCAGCGGCCTTAATACTTTTTTATACCGGATATCAATTATTTTGGGGTTCATTTAAAGCTGCTTTAATTAGTCTAGTAGTGATGATGATCGCTTTAGTTTTAGCTTTTCGATACCATTTTTGGTACTTCCAAATCAAAAAAAGAAAACTGGGATGTACTTATGAAGAATGGTACAAGCAAGGTTTATTAGGAGAGAAAGAATGAAAAAATGGTTGGGTCTGTTATTCCTTTCTCTTTTTCCTGTCCTAGCATTTGCCGCTGATAATTCATTAAGTTTTGCCCCACCTCCGGGAGATTATTCCGTTATATTTCTAGGCAATCTTTTTGGCGTTGTAGACGGCGTATTACATGGTAGTGGCAGCCAAATTATGGGTGTTATGTTTGGCGTTTTTAACTCCGCTGTGCTTGCTCTAGGCGGTATGATTATTATGTACACTCTCATGGTTTCCACCATGAATACTGCTCACGAAGGACAAATGTTGGGCCAAAAATGGTCTTCAATTTGGATTCCTGTGCGCTCTACTCTAGGTTTGGCTCTTCTTATTCCTAAAGCTTCTGGCTATTGCTTAATGCAAATTTTCATTATGTGGGTAGTGGTTCAGGGAGTTGGAGCAGCCGATAAAATTTGGGAGGCTGCTCTGAGTTATTTAAACCGGGGTGGCGTTATTATTAAAGCACAAGCAAATCCAGCTACGGCTCTATTAGCAGGAGATGCTACCGGCATTCCTTACGGGGCTATGAATATACTGACTGGTGAAGTATGCATGTTGGGTATACAAAAGCAATTGGAAAAAAAGCGAAGTGAATATTTAGACTTAAAGCAAAGTAAACGAGGTCCTTGTTATCAAAACCCTTCTCCCGAGATGAAAATATTATGTGATAATGTGGTTCCTGATTTTCTTGGTTCAGTGAATGTTGTGGCCATACAAAGTAATGCAGCCGTAAATCCTGCGAATAATTATCAAGTAAATATGCCAAATTTTGAGCCCAGAACTCCTTATGTTTCTTTAAATGGAATATGCGGCACTATTACTTGGAATAAAATCGATAAGTTAGCTGCTTTAGGTAGTCCTAATGGTCCCACGACTGTCACTAATATAGATGCCATTGGAGTCAATAGCGCACTAGCTCCTTTGGGTATGTCAATGGATCAAGCAGCGATTGATAAGACGGCTAGTGATGCTGGTTTAGGTATAAAACTATCCGCAGATGAACTGAATACCGCTCAAATGTCTAGAGCTATAGCTATTCAACAAATGTATATTGATTTAGGGGTGGTTGCTCAGGCAATCATCGGGAATAGTCCTCCTTTTAAAACATTGAATAGTAATAATCCCTCAACGACGAAAAATTTTTCTGACGTAGCTACTCAACAATTTGGTGTACCTTACTCAAGTTCTGGGGCTACCTGCAATACCGCACAAGAAAGTTGTACTAGTTGGGGACCTACTTCATCTGGTGGAACCAATTCAACAGTTCTTTTCAATGGGACAGAGTTTCAGGGAGCTATAGCCACTTATAATGGCATTATGCAACCAACACTTAATCTCTTGAAACAAGCCAGTGATTTTACTAATTCTCAAGCATCTCGGAAATTTATTGCTCAAGCTAATTCACAAGGTTGGATTATGGCGGGTTCTTATTTCTTTGACTTGGTCAAGCTAAATGGGAATGCAGCAGAAGATATTTTAACCGATTCCAATACGGGTCTTGATAAAGGAGCTTCTTATAATGCTGCAGCAATGCAATTTACCAATTGTTTATCAGCAAAAAAGAAAGAACTATGTGAATGGTTTAATGGTAATAGTAATGATTTGGGATTAGTTCTACAATTACTCGATGGTTCAATACCTGGAGTTTCAGGGGGTGAAACAGTAGCAGCCCCGAAATTTGGCACAACAGCAGACGCAGATAGAAAAGCGGTTGATAGTAAATTATCTTCTACTGTGTATGGTTTTATCAATAACTCATTGATGGTTCGTATGCCTGGTCAACCCGGTTTAGAACCTTTGAGATTTGCAACCCTTATTAAATTTAGTATAGATACCACTCCTTACCGATTGAAGGAACAAGATTTTGACTGCGGTCGGGTAAGGATACTCGTATTTTCATTCTGTTTAGGAGAAATGTTCGGGAATTTATTCTATAACGTCATTCTTCTGAATATGTATAATTTCTTTATGGCCATCTTCCAGCAGATGATTAACCAAGTCATTATGGCCTTCTTAATGATCCCCTTACAAGGTATGGGCGATATTTTCAAACAGGGTGTGGATACTATTTCGAAAGCTGGTGTAAACCCAATTGTTGCTTTAGCTAATATGGGTACTATGTATATTAACTTCTCTGCGGATTTATGGTTACAACTCTTAACGCTTTCAGTAACGAGTTCTTTAATACCCGTGTTTGGTATCTTCATTTTCGCTCTCATTGGTTTGGCCTTACCCTTATTAATTGCTTGGGTAGGGGTTATGGTGAGTATTGGATTTACTACGGCCTACTTCATTCCTATCTTGCCGTATATGATCTTTACCTTTGGAAGTATTGCCTGGCTTATCTCGGTCATCGAGGCGATGGTTGCCGCGCCTATTGTTGCCTTAGGAGTTACGCATCCAGAAGGACACGATGCTTTTGGTAAGGGTGAAGCGGCTATTATGATTCTCCTGAATGTATTCTTACGTCCTGCCATGATGATCATTGGTTATATTTCAGCGATATCGCTTTCTTATGTCGGTGTTTGGATTTTAAATGCAGGATTTGATCATGCGATTGGATTTATTCAAGGCGATGGTTCTGACTTCCATGATACTAAAGAAAAAGTAGAGACAGCTGGCGGTTACAAATGGGAAAAAAATGCTGGTTTTCAAGGCGATACTAGCGGTATGGATAGTTATAAAGATTGGCAACAAACGGGCGGCTCTCTTGAGAGGGGTGCAACCTCAGGCTCTGTAGGGTCAGGTACTGGTAATTATACTGGATGGGCCGGAGTCTATGCTTATTTCTTCTCTATTTTAATCTACACCACAATGTATTTAATAATGGTACAAAAAGCCTTTACCTTAATTACTTATTTGCCTGATAAAGTATTACGTTGGATAGGTGGCAGTCCCGAAAGTTTGGGCCAAGAAGCTTCTCAATGGGGTGAAGAAATGAAAGGCTCCACTAAAGAAGCTGGTGGAAAAACTCAAGATGCTCAAGGTCAAATGGGCAAACAATTGGGTGGAGCTGGCCAGAAAGCAGTGGGTGGAATGCAAGGTGGGATTGGCAGTGCTGGTGGCGGTGGCGGCTCTGTCAGTGGTAGTGGCGGTGGTGAAGGCCCTGAAGCTAGCCCTGATGGTGGTGATGAAGGTGGTGGTGATGTCGCCAGTAAGGGTGCTCAGGTTGTAAAAGATAATCCAGAATTATTAGCATAACCGTTTTAAAATTACTAAATTCAACTGGAGAGTACCAGTTGAATTTAGTATTTCAACCAACTCAATAATTATCTCTCAAATTTTTTAATTCGACCTTCAATAGAGACCATAACAGGTGATGGTAGTGTTTTAATGTAGTGTGTGAGTGTATTATAATCGGCATCGCCCACTTGGATTAGTTTACTCTTCTTCATCACTGAAAAATTACCTCCACCCGACGCAATAAAATCACTAGTCGCTATAGTATAACGCTGTTCTTTATCCAGGGTTTTACCTTGAAATTGAATGTCGATTATGCGCTGTCCTTCAGGTTTACGCGGATCATAGCTTACGTTAATTCCCGAAACTTGCAGAATATTAGGATAACCTGCTGCCCATTGCTGCTCAAATAAATCAAACAGGTCTTGCCCAGTTAAACTCACGTTTACGATCTGATTAGAGAAAGGTAATACCGAATAAACGTTTCCCCAGGTAATGATCCCAGCTTTAATATCATCGCGTAATCCATGAAGATTAGAAATACCAATATCCGTTTGTAACTCAGCCCGAAAGGCATCGGCGGTAAAATTACCTAAGGTGCTCTCCCCATCCTCATTTTGTTTTCTGGTGATGGGATTGGCGGTAGTGCCTACTTGCGCATTGATAATAGGATCCACTTTTTCTTCGGCGTAACGCACAATTTTTTGGGCGGCTTCATCAGGAGTTGTACCCGGACCTCGATTAGCATAAGTGGTTATTATTTTTGCTGACTTGTTTTTAACTTGATGAGTTTTACTGTCGATTTGCAAATTCACTTCAGCAAAGGCCATGCTGTAACTATTGGCTTGGGTAACCAGAATCTTAACTCCATTATGATTAGGTAAATAGGCATTAAGAAATTGATGGGTATGTCCTCCCATAACCACATCGATATGATCATCTAATTGATCCACAATGTGCACAATGCTGCCTTCTACTCGGGTATTGTTTCTTGTTTCTCCTTCGTAGGATATTTGATTGCCACCTTCATGCATAATAGCGATGATAATTTGCGCACCGGCGGCACGCATTTCCGGAACATAATGATTAATAGCACTGGCTTCATCTAAAAATTTAACGCCTTCTGCATTAGAGGGAAACATTGAATCCGCAGCATTTTTAGTAACCACACCAATGAAGGCAATAGGAATGCCTTGCACAGATTTAATGACGTAGGGTGGGAAAAGTGGCTTTTCTGTTTGCGCATCAACGATATTAGCTGAGACATAGGGATAAGAGGCTCCTGGATAATATTGCAGTGGTATCCACGCATCGGTTGGGGGACTATTGGTTCCATAAATTAAATCCATCATTGCTTTCTGACCTTTATCAAATTCATGATTACCAACAGTCGCTACAATATTGCAAAGTGGATTCATAGGTGCTGCAGGACTACAATATTCATTTCCAAGACTATTAGTGAATAATATGGCGGGTTCATCATGAAGCAATCCTGACGCAGGGGTGGAGGCTCCGACTTGGTCACCACTAATGGTAATGATGGTACGATTTTCCATGCCTGCTTGAGCCTGTTTAAGATAGGCTGCTAAGACAGGGGCTCCGCCCACGGGTTCATTTTTTACCACACGTCCCTTGCTAATCTGACCGTGAAAATCATTTAAACCGAGAATTTTAATATTGAGGGTTTCTGCTTGAGTTGGAGCGCTTAATACCACAGTAAAGATTAGCATGCTCAATCGGGAGCGTGTCAACATGATGTTATCCTTGTCCTTTGAAAATTTTAGGAGGATAACATTAGGTTTGCGCGATTTAAAGGGTAGGTTGTGTAACTGTAACCTGTTAGACAAGTCGTAATATGGCCTACGTCTAGGGATGCTTGTCATTCCCGCGAAGGCGGGAATCCATCTCTAAGTTAGTATCATGCCAATACAAAGATGGATCTCCGCCTGCGCGGAGATGACAAAATTAATTTGAGGAGATGACGAAATTAATTTTGTGGAGATGACGAAATTAATTTACTGTTGATACTCTTTTGCACCCGCAATAATGAGTTTATAAACTCGCTCACTAATGATGCCTTGCTCTAATTTCAATTTGGCATCTTGGGTCATTAATTGGCCGCGTGCTCGCACTAACTTACGAGTTTGAGAGGTTACGTCATTCGGATCGGATTCGAGTAATATATCGCGGACTTCTTCATTAAAAACTAAATATTCTCTTAAAGCCACGCGTCGATCGTCCACTGTAGGGACCAATTTTTGCCAAATACATAAACGAATGGTTTCTAGAATATCAATAGTTCTACCTAAACGCTCTTCACCAGCGAAAGAAGTCACCAAGCGACGCATAGTTTCTGCGACTCCGGAAGTATGTAAGGTGGTGTACACTGGATGCCCAGTGAGAGCGGCTTCTAAAGCAGCGCTAATAGTTTCTGCATCACGACACTCTCCCACCATGATGAGACGAGGTTTACGACGCAATGCGTTACGTACTCCATCGGCAAAATTAGGTAAATGCCGAGGAATTTCTGATTGACTCACTATTGAAGAGATAGTTTCAATTTCATCATAAACGAATTCAATAGGTGATTCATAGGTTAACACTTTGCGGTTAGAATCTTCATTTTCAATCAATTCGCGAATGATGGAAGCTAAAAGTGTTGATTTACCCGAACCGGTTGCCCCGGTAATGAAAACGATGCCTTCTTGAGGTGCAATGGCTTCAAGTACATCGTCTGGCAAATTCATGGTGCTCAATTTAGGCGGCGTTGTGGGAATAGTTCTTAAAGTGATTTGAATAGAATCATGGCCTTCAACTAAACAAGCAGTAGCATTCACCCGGTAACGATATCTGACGCCACGGTTAGGTCTAAATTCATAATGAGTATCGATGTCTTTACCAGAAAGTAATTGCGTGGTGGCGTTAGGCCCATAAATAGCGTTAATTAAATCGCCCAATTCAGTATTAGAAAGACACCTGTTGGTAATTTTCAGCAGTTTGCCATAAACTTCAGCATAAATAGGCTCGCCCGTTTGAATGGTAATATCCGAAGCATTAAGGCTTTCCGCATGCTCCAACATCCTATCCATAAACAGAGGAGTGAAACGGGTTGGCTCATCAGACATCAAACGAAGATTATTGTTCATAGTCACTATCAATTCACAGGGGCAATCACAGGCTGCCAAGATTTATTAGTTATTACAATTTTAGCCTGATTTGCAGCTTTTTCCATGTTTTTGAATTTTTCTAAAGCATTTTCATCTTTAGCAACAGCAGCTCTCCATTGCTCACTATTTACGTTAAGTTCTGGTAGAGCAGTAATACGTAATACTCGGTCATCAATACGGATTTCATTACCATCTCCAGTAACACCTAAATCGGTATTGGATACATAAGGAGGAGAAACCATATTCATAGCTAGAAGTTTACGGTATAAAATCATCCCGCCAAAATCTTCTTTGACGCGCGCAATGCTTTCTTCAAGAATCGTATTAGCTTGTTCTACGCCTTTTTTCCATCCACGTTCGGTATAAACATACCAAAGCTGTTTTTCATAACGTGTTTTCGGTAAAAGAGTAAAGTTAGGTGATTCTGGTTTAACGTAATCCATCCATAAATATTGGCGCCAAGTGGGCGGTGTGGTTACAAAATGAGCCTGTTTGGCCACTTTGTAAGTGCGATCAGAAACACGAATGCTTTGGGCATCGCCTAAATTTAAAGTATTACGGCCTTCTAACAAGACAGGTGGTAAAATGTTATGTTCCAGAACCAAATAGTTGAAATCATAAATAGTATCTAGATTTCTTGCTTGCCGAGTGAGTTCTTCGTCAATGATTTTGGCTCTCCAAGCTAAACCAGCTTGCGCTCCTAAACTGAGAGCGGTTTCTTTAAGGGCCATTTCACGAATTTTGCTCATTTCCTTTTTTTTCTGAGCGCGATTCATTTTTCCATTGGCTAAAGATTGAATTCCAGCTAAAGAATCGGTGCTGCCCGCGTTATGACGATGGGGGCCACAAGCTACCAGCAATACTGATAGTAAAATAGTGACACTACGAATATAGTTTGGCATAGCGTAATTCAATCACCTGACTGTTAGGATACACATGAAGGCTGGCTTTTTTACCAGCTTGATAATCAATATCCCGAAGGATTTCGGCTAAACTTTTGTCTTTAGCACTAATGCTAATTAAAACAGGAATAGAAGGCTCATTGCCTAATACGCGGAGTTTATAGTGTGCTGCTTTGGACACTCGGGCAGCGAGTTCTTCAATAGGACCAGACCAATCAACGCTTGCTCTAGCTTGTAGATTAAAGGCATTGGGGATGGTCATAGTGTTGTCACTATGGTGAGGAATTATAACTTTTTCAACTTTGGCCATTTCCAACATGGAATCACTGACTGAAACGGCGGCTTCGGCCAACTTGATTGTTGCGTCATCACTTGGATTATTTACTGGTGGTTTTCTGATGGAATGAGCACAACTCACCAAGAGGGCTGAAGTGATAAACATCATGACAATCTTGTTGTTCATTTAATGTTCTTTCTTGTTTAGGAGTATTAGTTTGATTGAAACAGGAGCAGAGCAGCTTGTCAAGCTATTGTTTTCACAGTTTTTTAAATAAACCATAAATGACCTGACCTGCCTGTTTTAATTTTATTTCCTCCCAACAGGTTTCGTCCAATTCCAAGTGAACAGGGGTTTCCAGATAAACCAAACCGCCGGTTACCAAGAGAGAGCTTGCCGCTAGAATGCTCATACAGGAAGGTAGATAATTTTGTGCAAAAGGGGGGTCTAAAAACACAATATCAAAGGGGCCAGGATTTTGGTGTAAAAAATCTCTGGCATCTGTTTTGAATAATTGTAATTGTGGGCTAGCAAATTCAGTGATTATTTTTTTTAAGTTCGCATGAGCTACAGGAGATTCTTCCAAAAATACTACTTGTGCCGCACCACGGGAGAAGGCTTCAAAACCTAAAGCGCCACTGCCTGCAAAAGCATCTAAGCAACGTGCATCATGAATGTTATGCATTAACCAATTAAACAAAGTTTCACGAACACGGTCAGGGGTGGGACGTAATCCTTCAATCGCGGGAAAATGTAATTTTTTCC
>SCSO01000482.1 GCA_004297865.1 Legionella sp. | reverse complement strand
CTTGCGCTTTGGGGCCTCACGGGCGAGACCGAAACGCCAAAGCGGCATCCGCTTTCCGGGTTCTCCGAAGCGTTTGGCGGATTTTTACGCCAGTTCATGCCGTAAACCAAGACACGGTCACTAGTAGTGTCAATATTTGCATGCGGGTAGGCTCTGGTATCATGAGTTGACTACTAGAGGGAATATATCTGTACTCATATGTCCAAGCGCGTAACACCTGAAATCGAGACCTTTGCACGCATCCGCGTGGTTGGTTGTGGCGGCTCTGGCGGAAACGCTGTGAACCACATGATCAATTCAAAGGTCAAAGGCGTGGAATTTGTCGCCGTCAACTCTGACGCGCAAGACCTACACCGTTCGCTCGCAAAGCGCCGCATTCACATCGGCAAGAACCTCACCCGGGGTCTTGGTACCGGTATGAATCCAGAGCTCGGCCGTCGTGCTGCTGAGGAGACTCGCCAGGAAATTCAGGAATCACTCCAGGGTTCCGACATGGTCTTCATCACCTGTGGTATGGGTGGCGGAACCGGCTCCGGTTCATCCGTCGTGGTTGCAAAGATCGCAAAGGAACTTGGTGCGCTAACTATTGCGGTCGTGAGTAAGCCCTTCAGTTTTGAGGGTGCACAGCGTAGGGACATCGCTGAGCGCAGCCTTGCAGAGCTTAAGAAGGAAGTAGACGCGTACATCGTTATCCCGAACGATCGCCTCCTTTCACTCGTTGAAGCACAGACCACTGCCAAGAGCGCGTTTGCACTCGTGGACGAAATCCTTCGTCAGGCGGTTGAAGGTGTGTCTGACATCATCACCACCCCAGGTGAAATCAATACTGACTTCAACGACATCAAGGCAATCATGGAAGCAGCAGGTCCTGCTCTCATGGGTATTGGTGTTGCCGATGGCGACAACCGTGCCAAGGAAGCAGCTGCGCAAGCGGTCAACTCCCCACTCCTCGATGTTTCAATCACCGGCGCCAAGGGTATTCTCTTCGTCGTCGCAGGTTCGGATGATCTCGGTATTCTCGAGGTTCAAGAAGCTGCCAAGGTCATCAGCGAGTCTGTTGATAAGGACGCACGCATCATCTTCGGTATCATGCGCGATGAGAAACTTAAGAAGGGCCAGATCCGTATCATCGTTATTGCAACTGGATTCCCCGAGGGTCACGCAGCTGAGACCTCAGGCTTTGAGCGCTCGCTCTTTGCAATGCCTGCTAAGGAGCAAGAGGAAGCTCGCGGCATGATCTACAACGAAGTTACTAAGCGCGAGGAAGATGAAGCTCCTGTAGTGGTTCCTGTTATCGAAGAGGCACCACTTATGAAGCGTGAGCGCGAAGAACCTATCGTGACCGCAATGCCAAAGCCTCGTGAGGACATGCAGCGCCCTGCTGCCCCTGCTCCCGCAGAGGAAGAGGACGAAGCATGGGGTGCAATCCCTTCCTTCCT
>SCSO01000555.1 GCA_004297865.1 Legionella sp. | reverse complement strand
CACGGATCGGTGGCGCGTTTGTTTTGGTCCTCCTCGGTCTGATGCTACCGGGACACCAGCAGCTCGAGGCTAAAGCCAAGCAAAAGGAGGTGCGGGCAAAGGTGCAAGCCCTGGCCGAGCGGCGCAAGGATGCGACGGCAGCATTTGAAGCCAGCCGGAGCGCGATCATGTACGAGCTACAGACGGCGCGGCGAGAGCAGCGCTGGGAAGACATCATTGCTATTACAGATCGGTGGACGTTGGTCGGGGAGCCCGTCTTGCGCGATGCCCGCGCTGCCGCAGAAAAAGATATGCACGCGCGGGATCAAGAGCTGGCGCGGCAACAAGCTGAAGCAAAGGCAGACATTTGCCGGGCTGACATGGGCTGTGTATCTAAAACCTATGAGGGTCAGGCGGTCGTCGCTTGCCGGACCGCCATCGAGAATCGAGCTCGCGGACAGGTGGAGTGGATGGACAACTGGCAGGCCATGCGCGTGGCCTGGAAGGATCAGCCGGGCGGCCCCGTTACTTACTCGGGCGACAAGGTTCGGTTTCAGAACGGATTTGGGGCCTTCCTGCGGATCCGATACGAATGCGACTTCGACACCCGACGGATGCGAGTGCAGGAGGTCCGTGTCTATGAATAAGGCGATACCGCTGGTCCTACTGCTCTCGACCTGGCCAATGCTGTCCTCGGCCGCCGTTTACAAGTGCATCAAGAAGGACGGAAGCACCAGCTATCAGAACACCGCCTGCGAAGATCTCGGTAAGGCCACGCGCATCTACTCCACCGAGGAGCTGCGCCAGATCGAGGCCCGGAAGCATTGGGATGCACAACGCGCCCTGGAGCCGGAACTCAAGCGCGGTTGGGGCTGCTATGAACTTAAAGACAAGTCGTCCATGGTGGGGCTGACGGGAGAGCAATTGAAAGCGGCATGTGGCCGGCCCAGTGACGTCAACACCTCCGGGACTAGTTCCGGTCTGCGCGAGCAGGACGTCTATCGCCTCACAGGCCCCACAACCATCTACTACTACCTCGTGAATGACCAAGTCCGTAGTTGGAGCAGCCACTGAGTTCAGACGTTCCGCGCAA
>SCSO01000428.1 GCA_004297865.1 Legionella sp. | reverse complement strand
CAACTGTAAGAGATAATCTGTGGTTTTGCATGAGACTTTAGAATGTTGAATAACCAACAAATGGCTGCAGTACGTTTTATTGATGGGCCATTGTTGGTTCTTGCCGGAGCTGGAAGCGGAAAAACCAGCGTCATTACACGAAAAATCGAATACCTAATCAATACTTGCGGCTATGCTGCTCATTCCATCTTTGCAGTCACCTTCACTAATAAAGCCGCTAATGAAATGCGCGCACGTATCGCTGCTCTATTACCTGCTAATCAGCGACGTGGACTTAAGGTGGCCACTTTTCATACTTTAGGTTTAAGTATGATCAAGCGTAATTTGGCCTTATGTGATTTAAAAAAAGGCTTTTCTATTTTTGATAGTGAAGATTGTGTGCAAGTTTTGCGTAATTTTCTACCGGCTAATAAAGCAAACGAGCGTGATTTTATCTTGCAAATTCAACAACAAATTTCCTATTGGAAAAATGATTTGTTGACTCCAGAGCAAGTTCGATTAAAACCTTCGAATGCACCTTATGCTGAGGAAGCTGCTTTGGTTTATCCCCGATATCAACAAGCGCTTAGAGCATATAATGCGGTGGATTTTGATGATCTCATTTTATTACCTGTGCATTTATTAAGCCATCATCCTGAGGTTTTAGAATACTGGCAAAATAAAGTGAGACATTTATTGGTTGATGAATATCAGGATTCTAATACTAGCCAATATTTGTTTGTTAAAAAATTAGTAGGTGTGCGTGCTCATTTTACAGTGGTGGGTGATGATGATCAATCCATTTACGCCTGGCGTGGGGCTAAACCGGAAAACTTACAACAATTACAAGAAGATTATCCGCAACTTAAAGTGATTAAATTAGAGCAAAATTATCGTTCCACAACCCGCATTTTACAAGTTGCCAATCATTTGATTGCCCATAATCCGCATCTTTTTGAAAAGAAATTATGGAGTGAGTTAGGTCATGGCGAATTATTACGAGTGATCAGTTGTAAAGATGAAAATGATGAAGCTGAGCATGTAGTTGCCGATTTGATAAGTCACAAATTGCGTGCCCGTACTCAATATGGTGAGTACGCCATCTTATACCGGGGTAATCATCAAGCACGAATATTTGAAAAAGTGCTGCGACATTATGGCGTGCCCTATCAAATTAGTGGAGGCCAGTCTTGGTTTGCTAAGGCGGAAGTTAAAGACATTTTTGCTTATTTAAAATTATTGTGTAATGAGGCAGATGATGCCGCATTTTTACGGGTGATTAATACACCTAAGCGCGGGATAGGTGAAACCAGTTTAGATGCCTTAGGTCGTTACGCGCAAAGTCGCGGACATAGTCTTTATGCTGGAGCAGATCATATTGCTTTAACGGAGTTAATTGCTGAAAAACCGCGCGCAGCACTGTTAAGTTTTAAAGCTTGGTTAGAAGAAATTAAACGAAATTTAAACACAGGTTCCATTGTCGAAATATTGCGACAAATGGTAGAGGAAAGTGCATACGAAGCCCATATTTACGAACAATGTGATAGTCCTGCAAAAGCACAAAAACGTATGGATAACGTTTGGGAATTACTAGAATGGGTTGGACGTTTATTAGCTAAAAAAACCGACAATAAACTCAGCGATGTTGTGAATAAATTAATCCTCATTGATATTTTAGAACAAGCCGATGAACAAGATGAAGACACCTTACAACTGATGACCTTACATGCTTCTAAAGGATTGGAATTTCCCTATGTGTATTTGGTGGGCATGGAAGAAGACTTATTGCCCCATCGAGTCAGTATTGATGATGATCAAATAGAAGAGGAACGTCGTTTAGCTTATGTAGGTATAACCCGCGCACAAAAAGGTCTTTGTTTTACTCTAGCAAAACAACGACGTCGCGGGGGTGAGCTGCATGATTGCCAACCCAGTCGGTTTTTAGAGGAATTACCGCAAGACAGTTTAGAATGGTTTGGTAAGGGAATTGAACGCTCAGAAGAGCAAGCCAAGAAAGTAGCAAAATCACATTTGGCGGGTTTGAAAAGTCTTTTAAGTGAAGAAGGACTATCTTAACCGGAGTCAAAATAGTCCTTGCTTAGAATTAATCAGAAGCTAATTCAATTGCGAAAGCAATACCTAACTTAGTGAAGTTAGTCATGTGCTCTAAGCTTAAAAGGTCCATGGTATCATCAGAACTATGGATGTAGGGGTTGTGATCTTCAAAATTCGATTCACAAGGGAAAGCAGCAGGAATGCCTTCATCATGCCAAGACGCATGGTCACTGCAACCATAACCACAGCGTGAATAATCCACAGGCACTTTAACGTAAGTATCAATTAATTTAGCTAAGAAGTTACTTAACGCTTTATCGGTATAGTCGGTAAATACCCACATGGTTGGATCATTCGCTTCTACACGATAACCGGTCATATCGAATTGAATGGCGGCTTTCACTGGAATGTTATTGTCAAGGAAGTGTTGTACAACATATTGTGAACCTTTCAATCCACGTTCTTCAGCAGCATACCAGATAATATAAACAGGGTGCTTTAAAGGGGTTTTGGAGTTCAATAATACGCGCGCAATTTCCATCACGGTAGAAGAACCCGAACCATCATCACCGGCACCAGGCATACGACCATCTAGAGTATCCATATGTGCACCAATAACAACTGCAGGCGCTTTGATATCTTTACCAATCACGGTGACTACCGAAGGTTGCTTATACCAACCGGTTTTTACTAAGAAAGTCGTAGTATCGGTACGACCAGCGGTAGTTGCCATACTTTCAAAAGAGCTTTTCAACCAATTTGCTGCTTCAACCCCAGTTTCTTTAGTGGCCGAACGATTTTGCATAGTGGTCAAATGAGTCAAGGTTTGCCAAATATTATCCGCGACAACGTCTTTCAGTGCAGCTTCTACTTCAGTTTGATGGCTGATAGTGTAAGTTTCACTTTTTGATTTACCGAGAAAATGTTGGTGTGAGGGTTTTTGTAATAATCTTTTCGCCGAGCGTTGTTGTTCTGCGAAGTTTCCAGGCAGCTTATGACTTACGTTGACGAAATGCCCGCATTTCTCTTTATCAGCTAATATAACCAAACTATCTATATCAGTTTCAAGTACGTCAATGATTTTAAAGGATTTATCTTCCGCTAAAACTTGATGAGGACTAGTGATTTTGGCAGCGAGGCATTGAGGAACTTGTAATTGCTCATGATGTACAGGGGCTGTATCCACGGCAAAGGCTGAGCTACTTGCGAACACTAAACCTGTTGAAATATTAGTAATCCATTGATTAAAACGCATTTCTACTCCTAAGTTAAAATTTCACGACGATACTACATGATGCTATTAAAATCATGCAAGCGAACTTTTACGGATTGTAATAAACTAGATGAGTTAAATTTAATCTTATTGGTATTGATAATCATTTTCATTTAGTATAAAGTGCTCTTAAAAAACGAGACTGGACAATTATACTACAATGAATACAATAAATAAACCCATCAAACTTAAAAAAATTCCTTATTATTTAATCCTTTCTTTATTAACCGCAGGTGCTAGCCTTATTCTTGGGTTTTTAAGTTTTGGCGGCATGTATGCCTTGTATGCGAGTGTGTCCCTTTCCTTTGCTTCTTTGGGTCTTTCAGTGATTTATGAAGGGGAAATTTACTTACAAAATATCAGTAATGCATATAATAAATTTTTTAAAAAGAATTACTTAGAGAATGCGCTCGCTAAAGAATTTTTATTAGAACACTTTCCCAACGACACAGAAAACCAAGACTGCCCCCAATTTTTTAGAGATTATCTAACTCAATTAAGATTACTCGAAACCTTCGGTCATGCTGAATTAGATGAAGAAAGCCTGCGGCGCAAAGCGGCAATAGAAAAGACTTTGAAGGACATGGAAAAATGGTTTGCCTTAGCACTTTTTCCACAAGAAGCTACTGGGAATAAGCCTTCCGCCTATGCTCAAGAGTTGGTGGCCTGGTTGGCCAAAAACAATCAAAAAGAATGGCAAGCTCGCCTAAACTCTCGACGTCAATCGACTTATTGGATTGGCGCATTCAGCGCAATATCGGCCGTGTTTATGGCTTTGGGCACCACCTACCTTATCGTAGAAGCCTTTAGTGTGATTCCTTACATTGTGGCGACCATTCCCTTTGCCTTTTGGCCAGTGATCATATTGCCTATGTCTATTATTGCGGGCATGGCCTACGGCATGTTGACCTATAATGCGGTCACTGATTTTTTTAATGATAATACGGTGATTAAATGGTATTTGAAGTTGAAAGCCGAATTAAGCCAGGGTTTAACCACCCGCAATGTGATTTTAGCCGTTTCCGCTGTCTTCTTGGGGTTGCTCGCGGTAGCCTTAACCATTTGTACCGCAGGGACTTGGTGGACTATTGCTACCCAATCACGTCCTTTATTTGATTGGATGTCTAAAATTCCTAGTTTTGTAATGGGGATTATTAATCCGATTGTGAATGGTTTTTCCGCAGTGATTTTCATCCTCCAAAATACTGGCGAATCCTTAGAAATGGTGGATGATTTAACACAGATCAAAGAAAACCCGTTCACGAAAATATATCAGTTTTTTAAAGAAATCTTTGCTCATGTGCAGGCGACCGAAAATTGGGGACAAATACTTAATCCATTTCGTATTATCTTAAAATTAACCATTATGCCTTTAAGGCTGCTACTCTTTTTTGGTCATTTAGTGAGTATAGCCGTGACTGCAGATAGAGTGCCTGGAGTTCCAGAGATTGTTGCAGCTATTATTGCGATTATTAGCGAAGGCTTTGAGGATCTACATTACTTTTTCTCTAAAGGTCATAAAGAGCATCAACATGCTGAGGACGAGGAACATCATTGCGATGAGCATGGACATGGACATGAACATGAACATGAACATGAACATGATCATCACCATCACCATCATCATGAGACACCTGCTCAGCACCTATTGGAAGAGCGTTTAAGTGGGTCGCACGCTCACAGTCATGAAAATGATATCCCTACTCGCTTATTAAATTACTGTGCCTATATTTTATATCTTCCTGCAGCAGCTTGGGATGCCTTGTTTAGCCAGTTGAATAGCAGTAATTCTTCCGAGCACTCTCAGCGTCGAGCCTTGAGTTTTTCGGAAGCTTTTGATAAACAAAGAGGGATACAAAAACCGCAACATATAACTATTGAGCCAAATGCAGAAAGCCCTTCTTTTGCTTGGCAAGTTGAGCACACCAGCTCCTTAATTAAGAAACACAAAGATAAACATTTAGTAGGGGCTTCTGTAGGTAAAGATTTAGCTGAGAAAAAAATGACCGAGCTAGATAATCTCGGAGATCGAGTGCGTCGGACGCA
>SCSO01000427.1 GCA_004297865.1 Legionella sp. | reverse complement strand
TTGTTAATTTGTTTATCAATGTCAGATGCAAAATCAATAAAGCAATCTAGATGCTCCTTGATTATAGCTTCTCTCACCTCATGAGCAAATTGGAAGGCAGCGCCATAGTTAAAATTATGAAATCCTTCCTCCATAACTATTCCTTGATAATTTTTTTAAATTATAGACCATATAACATTTTCTCTGAAAAAATAATGCGTCACTGCATATGTGCAGTGACGCATTAAAAAACCATTGATTTTGTCTTTTAAAATCAACACATTAACCCATTTTGTCCTATCGGGCTGTATCCGATAGGACAAAATAATCTCGATTAAACCCTTGCCCAGCAAGCACCAATTTGATATTAATTTCATTAAGCATAACTGATGAGCCTATGAAACTCAGGCGAAACCTTTAAGGTCTTATGCTAAGCCACCCTGATCCCAAACCTAGTGGCTGGACGTTAAGTCGGGAACCCTTCATGGATTATCTGCCTTTTGGCAGGGTAAATTCTTCTTAAGAATTTACTGTCATCGCCGCATCTGTAATGACCTACAACATAGAGCACTTTGCTTATTCATTTATTTATTAAAAGGAGAAAAACAACCATAAAAACCGTAGTAAATCGGCGATATCGTTTGCCTTATAACGACTGATTTGTCCCACCCTTGAGCTTTCGGCTTTTGCCGGGTATCACTTTTTTGAGTGAGCCGCTCGATTAACACTAAACTAAAACCAGGGCAGATATTATATTTGGGGAAGTTGAATGATGCGTAAGCAGTCTTTAAGACGATCTGCCAACCTATATTTAGCAACGGATAATGGCGGTCGCTTCAAGGATAAGAAACATCGTGTTTTTGTGATTCATAAATTAATAGACGATTTATTTAAAATTGGAGAAGTACCTAGTTCTTGGTCAACATTAAAATCTCAGCATATACAAAAGCTAATTCAGCATTGGCAAACCAATAAAATTAAACCTGCCACCATTATGGATTACATGACAACTGTCAGGAAGTTTTTAACCAGTATAAATTGTCCTTTAACTGATATTGATAATAAAAGTCTTGGTCTTAATCGTCAGTATAAACGTCACACAAAATTGAAAGTACAGTCGGATGTTTGGACGCTCATTACAGAGCCGGTTGCACACCTCATTATGGCTATGCAAACACAGTTTGGTTTGACTTTTCGTGAAGCGATTTACCTAATTCCAGATATTCATATTCGAGACGATAAATTTTGTATTACCCGTGAAATTGCCTTTAATTCTGAGGATAGAACAATCCCTGTTCGTAACGAGAATCAGAATAAGATTATTAGAGATCTAATTAGTTACACTCAGGGCTATAAAAGTCTTGCGCAAACACATAATTACGACGATATCCGCACACAATGGCGCATGGCTTTGCTCTCTCAAAATTTAGCACTCAATAAAACGTATCGTTATCTTTACGCTCAACAGCTAAATCAAGAGCTGACTCCGCTTCTTGGAAGTTACCAGACCAATTGGCTTATACGGGATGAAATGGGAATTAAATCCCGCAATACTTTATGGTCTTACCTTAATGAGTAAAACAAAATTACGCAGTGCTGAATACTCAATTAACGAGTGTATTAAGGGTATCAAGGGCTACTCCTTTGCTAGTAAGGCAGATATGCACCATATGCTAAATCGGTGTATTAAAGATTTACACCAAGCGGGCTTTAAATTAGGCCATATTAATGGTCTAAAACCGAAACATATTTATGTACTCGTTGAGCTATGGAAAAAACAAGGCAAGAATTCAGGAACAATAAAAAATTATATGTCAAAGTTACGCAAGGTAGGAATTTTGCTTAATAAGCCTCAACTTGTTAAACCTGACAATGATGCATACCAGATACCTCGTCGCAGCTATGCCCCCACACATAATAAAGCTATTTATCAAATTGATTTTAGCCAATGCACTGATCCATTAATTCGTTTATCACTTGAAGCTCAATCTCTCTTTGGCTTGCGTCGCGAAGAGTCTATGAAATTGATATTAAGCGAAGCATGGCAAGGAGATAGTTTAAAAATTAAGCCTAGTTGGACTAAAGGAGGAGTAGGGCGAACGCTTTATATTACCAATGATGAACAACGCAAATGGTTGTTAAATGCTGTACAACAAGTACCTACTGGTCAATCCTTGATTCCCCCAAGCAGAGCTTATAAACAGCATCTTAGTCATTATCAAACTCAAACAAGACAAATGAATTTAAGCAAATGCCATGGATTAAGGCATGCTTACGCACAAAGGCGATATAAGGAGTTGACGCAAAATTTTGATGCAACAGGGAAAGGTTTGATTTGTCCTATGGCCGGTGGGGTAAGTTCTAAACTACTTAAAGGCAATGAACGACTATGGGATCGAAAAGCTAGAGGAATAATTAGTCGTGAATTAGGCCATTCGCGTATTGCTATTGTAAAGATATATTGTGGTTAGTAAGTTCTTATGTGCAGTGGCCTTAAAAAATAAATAAAATCAAAATATGATAATATTTACTGCGCATAATAGCTGTACCCTTTTTAGGATACAGCTATTCATTTTTCAAATATGAGGAATAACTATGAGAATTAAATCACACGTTCCTTTAAAAAATATACTTGGCGATATTGATCATCAAAATACAAAATATCAATACGTCGCTTTTATCGATATTATGGGAATTATCTCAACATTCGAGCGCTCTCGAGATACGGCAATGATCTTTATATTGAGATTTCATAGTGTGATTTCGCAACTTATTGCTAGAGGCAAAATAGATGAAATGATTACTTATAACCCATTTAACGATGGATGTTTTCTGACCGCAGATGAATCAAAGGTTTTACTTGATCTAATAAAGAGTGTGTTTGTAGAAATCTCAAGAATATTTATAGATGAAAAGGATCATGAAAGAAAATTTATTATTAGAGGTGGATTTACTCGGGGTACGATACTGCATGGAAAAGACATTCCTGGAAATGTCAAAAATTTTATAATTGATGACAATTATAAACAAAGATTTTTATTAGGACAGCCAATAGCTCAAGCTGTTCAACTTGAGCAAACAGGCGGATTTTTCTGTATTAATGTAAGTCCTGTTATAGCGCCAGAAGTGGAATCTGTAAATAATTGGTTTAACTGGATTGAGGAATCTAATATTGATATTAATCAATTTAAAAATTGTGTTAGTGAATATAATACTAAATCCAACCATCCTCATAATAATAAACATATGCAATATTTTAATGAAATGATTTCAGCCATAACTAGCTAACTGAGGTTTCTCAAATCTCAGATTCACTTATAGATCCACTTTGTTTTTAAATACTATGTTCAGTAATTTCTGTTAACTTAATGAAAAAAGAGCATTTTCTTGGCCACTGCACATCACATTCTACTAACCACAATAAGTTAAATATTGCATCTGTATATCAATTAGCCACGATTGGTTGTCGCGAATTTCTATGGTCATCGCACTCATAACAAGGTGCCTTTAGTTATTGTTAGAATATTTGGTTTTTGCTATTCTCGGTACAAAGATAAAATGAAGAAATCTATGAAATTATTTACCAAGCTTACTTTCTTAATGTACCTAGGTTTAGGTTCTGCTTTACATGCCAGTCAATCGATTCCTTATACCGTATTGCTTACAGACGAAAAGGGTAATTCATATTTTAAAGCAGCAAAAGAAGAATTAAACCCTACTAAAATAGGTTTTACTAGTCCTGAGCTTCCTGTGCACCATGTCTTTTTTGGCAAGAGCCCTGGTAAAGAGCAAAATTGGCATAATCCTTCTAAAAAGTTATTTATTATAGTGTTATCTGGAGTTATGCAAATTGAAACAAGTAGGGGAGAAATCAAAAACTTTAATCCAGGTGAGATATTATTGGCTGAAGATATAACTGGAAAAGGCCATAAAACACGTAGCCCTAACAATAAACCGGTAAATTATCTTGCGATACCTTTGATTAAATAAACGATCATTTCAAACGTATTAAGGACTACTGTTCGTTATGCTTTAGATTTGTTTTTAGAAGGTTATATCTATTAAATACTACGAGATACATTATATGCATCACCCAATATCAATAGCCACGCCAGAAGAAGCTAAATTCATTGATAATAAAATAGATGAGTTTATTAATGCTCAAACTGCCTTTACTCATGAAATAGTTATAAAAAATTACGTGATTAAGGAAAATGATTTAATTATTGCCGGGATCAATTCTGATATTTATTATTGGGGAATTTTATATGTTGAGGTTTTATTTGTTCATGATGGTTACAGAGGCAAAGGATTAGGTAGCCAACTGTTAGCGCAAGTTGAAGCCGATGCAAAAGAGATGGGTGCTCGGATGGCTCATTTAGATACTTTTGATTTTCAGGCTAAAGATTTTTATCTCAAGCATGGGTATGAAATTTTTGGAACCCTCAAAGATTTCCCTGAAGGACAAAAGCGATATTATTTAAGTAAAAGGCTTTAGGGTAATCATCCTAAAATCAAACAGGTTCATTTGATAACAGTGTTTAAAATTCATTGATTTAACCTGGTCGCTTGCTAAAATCAAAAACAACACAACTGATGAGCCAGTGAAATCTGGTGAAACCCTTGGGTCTTGTGATACGCCATTTTGTTCCCTAATTCTATGGTGGAGCGTTTAGTCGGGATAGTTTTGAATTTTACTGTAATAGTTTTATTCAAGTTCATGGATATGAATTATGGCTTATGCCTAAGGAATGCTTTAAGCATAACTTCTTTAATAATCGGGCAAATCAACCACTGTATCGGTGATAGTTGCTTTTGCAAACCCAATGGGGATTTTTATCCTCTTGGGATAGGTAATCCCTTTTTAACCAAGGAGAAATACCATGCAAAAACTCGATACTGTTTCCTTAGAAATAGAGCATCTTCTTTTTGATTTAACTCTGTGCGTCAATGATCTACACAGCTTTAGCGAGCAATTATCTATTGATGATACAAAACAAGTAGAACTCAATCTAAATAAGTTGGAATCGCTGATTTCTTTCGTCAGAAATCACAAGAATAAATTCAAACTCACCGCAGTTTAATTTCACGATATACCTTCTATCTCATAACAAAGACAACTCATAGTCCTGAGTTCATTTTGCTATGCATCTGATTTACAACAACTGGAGAGCAATGATGACTGCATCATTAAATAAGGTCCAACTTATTGGAAATTTGGGAGCAGAACCGAAAGGTATCACCGGTAAAGAAGGTCAGTCTTTCGTTACAGCTACATTAGCAACCAATGAATCGTTTAAACAAGACGATGAATTGAAAAGCAGGGTAGAGTGGCATCAGCTGATCTTTTTTGGCAACTTGACAAAAGTCACTGAGTTTTTGCACAAAGGCAGTCAAGTCTTTATTGAAGGCAAATTGCGTTCAAATCCATGGACTGATAAAGAAGGCAATAGCCGACAAACTATCAGTATTGTCGTGAGCAATATTCAGTTACTAGGACAGTGCAAGGCTAAAGAAGACAATTCTGAGACAAGTACCGCAGAAAGCCATATGGCTCAAATGCGGGAAATGTTACAGGAACCTTCAGAAGACCTACCATTTTAAAACATAACCCAATGCGGGAGCATGCTCCCGTAGGGGCTTGCTCTTTTTTTAACTTAAGGAGAACAGGCTCATGGATACACTTCAAATTTATGTAGCATGCTTAGCATCTTATAACAACGGCATTTTACATGGTGAATGGATAGACGTGACACAGAGTGAAGACGATGTGAAAGCAGATATCCAAGCCATGTTAAAAAGTAGTCCTGTTGAGGATGCGGAAGAGTACGCAATACATGACTATGAAGGGTTTGGTAGTCTTCGTCTTTGTGAATCTGAATCCATAACTACAGTCGTAGTTTATGCGGAGTTTATAGTTGAACACGGAGAGTTAGGACAAGCTCTGTTAGCTGATTATGGGCTTGAGGAAGCAGAACGTATGATAAGTGATTGTTATCAGGGCTGCTTTGATTCAGAGGTTGATTTTGCCAGAGAGCTTTTTGAAGAGTGCTATGGTAATGCTATACCGGAAGATTTAATGTTCTATTTTGATGTCGAAGCATTTGCTCGAGATGTTTTTATTGATCATTATTGTTCGGTAGAGGTAGACGGAATGATTCATGTATTTTCAATGTAGTAGCCCCGCTTTAGGGGCTTTCTATTAAATCATAGAGAGGCGTATGTTTCCTCTTCAATTCGAGACCCATCTGGATTGGTCCATTTTAGTAAAGCTCTAAAACCTGTAGGTGTTCCTGAATGTAAAGCAGCGAGTAATGTTGTATTGCCTCCAGGGGACAATATAGGAATAGGAAATTTGCTTTTGTATTCTCCTCGCGGCATAGGATCTACGGAAGGATCCATCAGTTCCATTTCCACATCCCTGGCTGGAACCTTACCAATATTTTCTATATTAAATCGATGCGAACCATTACTGTAAATTAAGCTAAGAGTTAATTGTGTTTTTTGAGAATTCTGTTGCTCATGCGATAAAATTTCTAATTGTTTTTTGGATAGCTCAGATGTAGTCCGTTGTAGTTCATTAGATTCTTTTTGTAATTTGCGCTGACCAAACCATACAATAAGACTAATAATACAAGCAATAGCTGCCATAATAATACTTAGAAACTCATAATAAGTCATAACAAACTCATTAAAAATAGGTGATTTTTCAAAGTATAGTATATGTATTTATAAGAGGATTCTTTTATTATCTTTTTCTAGAATAAGTTGGTAGCCACAAGCATGAGAAATACTTAAAAAATTACTAAGCTTCATATCTTCTTGTGATCCTGAACGAATATTCTGAATAACAGTAGGTGATAGAC
>SCSO01000426.1 GCA_004297865.1 Legionella sp. | reverse complement strand
GCTAAACGAACCAGAATAGAATCACCGACTTTGGCTTCAGAAGCAGAATACAACACTTTTTTATCGACGGTAGCGATAGCATATCCTCGATCTAGTGTAGCTAAGGGGCTTACTGCATGCAAAGTGGCAAGATAAGTAGTGAGATTACTCCTTAAGTTTTTTATTATTAATTCCATTTGTTGGGATAAGCGTAATTGCAATTGTTGTAAGGTTTGTTGCGTATGCGCAATTTCCAGCTGGGGATTTTGCGCATGCAGTTGGGTGAGACAAAGACGTAGATGTTGCGACTTATGCCTAATAATCTGCAACATACAATTTCTTAATTGTTTTTCACTATAATCCAAGGTCTGCCAATGCGTGATAATGGCGCGCTTGGGTGAGGCCATCTTGTCAGTTAAATGACCTAGGCGCAATTGGCAATTGCCCATGATGCGATTCATAGCGACGCGCAAACGATGGATACAATGGGTCAAGGTAAATAATAATTCTTCGGCGTCAGGAGTTACCGCAGTAGCTGCAGCGGTTGGGGTTTCCGCACGATAATCGGCAACAAAATCGGCTATAGTAAAATCAGTTTCATGCCCTACACCCGAAACCACGGGGATTTGACTGGCGGCAATTTGCCTTGCTAATTGTTCATGATTAAAAGCCCATAAATCTTCGATGCTACCACCGCCACGAGCTAAGATAAGGACATCACAGTGTTTATCCGCATTCGCACGTTCTAAGGCTTTAATCAATTGCTGTGATGCAGTTTGTCCTTGGACTTCGCTGGGATAAACTAGCACTTTAGCCAAAGGAAAGCGGCGGGCTAAGGTGGATAAAATATCGCGAATCGCTGCACCAGAAGGAGAGGTGATTACCCCAATGGTTTGCGGCATATGGGGTATAGGCTTTTTTCTTTCTTGGCGAAATAAACCCTCTGCAGCTAATTTTAGCTTTAACGCTTCAAATTGCTGATATAAAGCCCCTAAACCGGCTTCGCTCAGTTCTTCAACGATTAATTGATAATCACCGCGTGCTTCGTAAAGACTAAGACGTCCACTGGCTACCACATGCAGACCATCGGATAATTGTTTGGCAATACTATCCCCATGGCGATTTTTAAAGAAAACACAGCGAATTTGCGCACTACTGTCTTTTAAAGTGAAATAAAAGTGTCCAGAAGATGGCTTACTTAGATTGGAGAGCTCACCTTCTACATGAACTATGCCTAATTCTTGCTCTAAATAGCTTTTAACCTGTTTATTTAACTGACTAACTGTGAGCACAGTCATAGGTGTAGACATGATAGATACTACCTCGTTAAAAGCACTATAGGAAAAAAAACTCATATTATCAGATAGAACTCCTTGGCAGCAAACCCTTGGACTATACTAAATATAAAACACAATTGGCCTGGGATAGGCACAATTGAAGGAACAGTTTCTATGCTTGAGGCGTGTTGGTTACATGCAAAAAAATGTATAAAAATGCTGAAAAATCAATTGGTTCATTCCATTGTGATCTTTTTAGCATTAGCCTATTGCATAGGATCCAACATGCAGGCTGCGCCAACCGTAACCCTTGATAAAATACAACAATTAGAGAAAACCACCAAGGGAGATGTACAAAAACGAGCCAGAGCTTGGGGTAATTTGATTGTAAGCGTACAAAATAAACCAGTATCTGAGCAATTAGAGAAGGTGAACTCTTTTTTTAATCTGTTTAATTACTCCACGGATATGGAATCGCATGGCGTGGAGGATTATTGGGAATCTCCTGATGAGTTTATCAAAGAAGGAGGGGGCGATTGTGAGGATTTCGCTATTATTAAATACTTTACTTTGGTTTTGCTGGGAGTACCTTCGGACAAATTACGTATTACTTATGTCACCTCTTTGACATTGAACCAGGCACATATGGTATTGTCATATTATGAAAACCCAGAAGCAGAACCTTTGATTTTGGATAGTTTGGAAAATAGGATTTTAAAAGCTTCAAAGCGACCGGATCTTAAACCTGTTTATAGCTTTAATGGTGATGGTTTATGGTTGGCAAGACAGCGAGGACAGTCTTCATTAGTAGGACAATCAAGCAGTTTAGGACAATGGGATGACGTTTTAAAACGTATGCAACAGTAAGGTGAGAACCATGACACTGATTAAGAAAATGGCACTAGGTATATTATTCATGTTGTTTATCGTGTTCATAGGAACGTATTTGATCACAATGAATAATGCACGCAATTTTTTCATCGAACAGATTGAGAGTAATGCTCAGGATACTGCAACCTCTTTAGGTTTGTCGCTTTCTCAATCTTTGGTAAATCATGACCTGCCTTCCATGAATGCTATGACCCAAGCGGTTTTTGACCGGGGTTATTTTTCATCCATTCAAGTGAAGAATGTCAAAGGCAAGGTTATCGTTACTAAAAGCAAATTACCGCAGCAGTCTGATATTCCACAATGGTTTGTGAATTTGGTCAGTTGGCCTTCTTCCGATAAGTCGTCACTAGTAATGAATGGTTGGATGCAGGCTGGTGAAGTGAATGTGACCAGTGATCCTAGTTATGCCTATACCTCTTTATGGGTGAATGCAGTGGGCATGGTGAAAGCGTATTTACTGTTTGCCTTTATCGCTTTATTGCTTGCTTATCTCTTTATCCAATTTATTTTAAGACCATTAAAACGGGTGACTGAACAAGCACAAGCTATTTCTGATCATGAGTTTCCTATTGAAACGCACATTCCTAAAACACCGGAGCTACGTCAAGTCACTTTGGCGATGAACAAAATGGTTATGAAAATAAAATCCTTGTTCCAAGAGCAATTACAACAGGCGGAGACTTTAAGAGTTCAAGTGTATCAAGACCAATTAACGGGCTTGAGCAATCGTCGTTATTTTTTACAACAGTTAACTTCGATATTAGATAGTGAAGACGAGTATATTCCTGGTTATGTGCTTATGGTGGTTGTCGATGGTTTGGATGAGTTGAATCAACATCAAGGTTATCAAAAAGGGGATAATTTGGTGTTGAGCATAGCGCATACGTGCAAAGAATATTGGCATCAAGCTGCTGTTGCTACTTTAGCACGTATCAATGGTAGTACCTTTGCCCTAATTATTCATGAACGTGATGCGAAACTTTTTGAAAAACAATGCCGAGAATTTGAACAGCATTTAAAGCAGGCTATTCCTGAAAGTACAAATTGTAAAACCTATATGGGGGCAGTAAGCTATTTTGCACATCAATCAGTATCTAACTTGCTTACAATGGTGGATTTGGCAGTTAAAAAAGCGCGGGAAACAGGCGTGTTCTATTGTCAAAAAGAACATGACACCTTCAAATATCCTAAAGTCATGTCCGCGGAAGAAATTCAACAAGCTTTAGTGCGTAAAGCGGTTAGTTTGTATTCGCAGGTAGTGACCAATGGCAAAAAGAATTTGCATAAAGAAATCTTCGTGCGCTTAAAAGATGAAGCTGGAGATGAGATGGGAGCAGGTTACTTTATGCCCTTGGCGGAAAAATATGGTGTTGCCTATTTAATTGATTTATATGTTCTGCAAGATCTCGTGAATAAAACGGTTACGGAGGATGGTCATTTTGCACTAAATATTTCAGCAAACACCATAGTAGATGCTGAATATCGTGAGGCGTATTTGAATCAACTTAAATCCCTACCTAAAGAGGTGAGACAGCGATTGACTCTGGAAATGGATGAATCTTTAGTTTTAGCCCATTTTGAAGAAGTTAAAAAATTCAGTAAACAGGTGAAAAAACTAGGGTCGGGCATAGGTATTGACCGTGCAGGAACGCATTTTTCTCCATTGCACTATTTAAGCGATTTACAAATCGATTATGTGAAACTTCATGGTAGTTTGATTCAGGACATCGATGAAAATGAAAGCAAACAATATTTCATTCACTACTTCAATGAAATGGCAAAAACTTTGGATATCCAAGTGGTAGTAACGCAAGTGGAGCAAGAAGTGCAATGGCAAGCGCTACGAGCGATTCCTATTTCTTGGGGTCAAGGTCGTTTCTTGGGGAGTGTGGAACCATTGAAATAGGAGACGGATAATAAATTGTAGCCCGTATTACGACTTCGTCTAATACAGGCTACCTCTTCGTGTGAAACAGTTTGGCTTCGTTGCGCTCTAACCTACATTAAAAATTGTTACTGTGGCAATAAGAAAGATCATCTACAAAATCATTTCAGAATCAGTTATTATGAACAAACCGAATCTTACAGACTAATTAAAATGGACATTTTTAAGAATTCGCAAAGCAATTTTCTCAAAGCGATTATTTTCTCTGCGACGATTTTTTCCCTGTCTGGATGTATCGATTTATCCGGCGGAAAAATACTGACAGAAGGAAAATCTAAAATCAAAGCGCCTACGGAGACTAATTCTCCGAAAGCCAACAAAATGACAAAATCTAAACCAGCACCAGTGCAAGCGAAAAAAGAAGAAAAAAAATTCTATGGTGAAATTCACGCACTGCGTGGTGGTTTAGGTATTTTTAGTTTGGCTATGAATAAGCTACAAGCCATCGTTTCTGAACGTTACGATGTTCCTGGAAGTAGTACCATGTGGTATTCCGCAGGCGAAGTCAGTACGAACATTATTAACTATCGCTACAAACATAACACCAAACGACCCATTATTTTGATTGGACATTCTCTAGGTGCTAATGAGCAAATTAAAGTAGCACGTAATTTAGATAAAGCGGGGATACCAGTAGACTTATTGATTACTTTAGATCCCGTTTTACCACCCATGATTCCTCCCAATGTGAAATATGCATTGAATATTTATCAACCCGGCATGGTGCCTATGTTTAGTGGAATCCGCTTAAGAGCGGTTAATCCAGAAAAAACAAAAATTAATAATATGAACATCGATCATATGAAAGGGGTTAGCATAAATCATTTTACAATCGCTAATAATCTAAAAATCCAGGAAATTGTATTAAATGAAGTAGACAAGGTGTTGACTGATGCAAACCGTAAGAGAGCTTAAGGATAAGAAATCACCAAGAATTTGTGTGATCGGTGCAGGGCCTAGTGGATTAGCTGCAATCAAAAATCTGCAAGAGCAGGGATTGAAGCGAATTACTGTTTTTGAACAAAACAATCAACTAGGCGGTAACTGGGTTTATGACGAGAAAAATACTCATTCGAGTGTTTATGAAACAACGCATATTATTAGTTCTAAGCGTTGGTCTCAATTTGATGATTTTCCTATGCCTGCGGACTATGCGGATTATCCTTCGCATGCGCAGCTATTGGATTATTTTAACCGCTATGCGCTACATTTTGATATAAAGAAATATATTCGGTTTAACACCCGCGTGTTGCAGGCAAAACCGCAAAAAAATGATACCTGGCTAGTCACTTTCGAAGATGCTGCTGGTGTGCATGAAAGCATTTTTGATTATCTATTAGTG
>SCSO01000425.1 GCA_004297865.1 Legionella sp. | reverse complement strand
TTTGATTCAAGAAGGTAACATCGGTTTGATGAAAGCGGTCGATAAATTTGAATACCGCCGTGGTTATAAGTTCTCGACTTATGCGACTTGGTGGATTCGTCAGGCCATCACCCGTTCGATTGCAGACCAGGCACGAACCATTCGTATACCAGTGCATATGATCGAAACGATCAATAAGCTGAATCGTATTTCTCGACAAATTCTCCAGGAAACTGGGCGTGAAGCCACACCTGAAGAATTAGCAGAGAAAATGGAACTTAGCGAAGATAAGATTCGTAAGGTCTTAAAAATTGCTAAAGAGCCTATCTCCATGGAAACTCCCGTGGGTGATGACGATGATTCGCATTTAGGTGATTTTATTGAAGACAATAATATTGAATCGCCTATTGATATGGCTACTGCCGAAGGTTTGCGCGAAGCAACTTTAGAGATTCTCGAAACGTTAACACCTAGAGAAGCGAAAGTTCTACGTATGCGCTTTGGGATTGAAATGAATACTGACCATACCTTAGAAGAAGTTGGTAAACAATTTGATGTGACCCGCGAGCGTATTCGTCAGATTGAAGCCAAAGCTTTACGTAAGCTACGTCACCCCTCTCGCTCTGAGAAACTGCGTAGTTTCCTAGAAGGCGATGAAGGTTAGATACTGAGTAATCAACACTGTTCTTAACAAATCCTCCGTCCCGTGGCTTGTCCACGGGATTAACAAAGCTTACGTCAAATACAAAATACTAAAACACCTTCATTTAAAAAAGCAATAATTGTATATAATTTAAACAATGACTTAAGGCATTGTTAATAATTTTTCTTTATAATGGGCAAGTTTTATTTTGAGACTTACCTTTTATGACGACTATTTCCATGCTTCAACAAGGGGTGATTCCTGGTTTTCACACTCTTCGCCTGCAAACTCGTGAGCAATTTACCCAAACTTCGGCTGGACAGGCGTTACGGAATTTAGTCAATAAGTATCATTTTCAAGAGAGATTAATTGATAAGTCAACCAGCTATTGGGAAATGTTAACTGGCGCTGATAAAGCTAAAAAGCAGAAAATGCAAAACGACTTTAATGTGGAGAAAGTCAATTTACGTAACACATTAAAAAAAGATCACGATTATAAGCTCATTAAACTTAAAATCAGTTTCAAACTTCTTAAAAAAATTCTTCCGCAATTTGAACTATTAAATAAAAAACAACAGAAATCCCTCTGCTTTGAAAAAGAAGTTCAAGAATTTGTGAATGCTTATTACAGTATTGAATCCAATACTCAAACCCTACAAGACAAATTAGCAAATGACTGGAAAACAAAGTTTTATTATGGCAAAAATTACGAAGTCTACAGAAGACCCATCCTCGCACAGCAAATCAAAAAAATTGTCGACTACTACCCTACATTAAATTACGGTAAACAGACTAATCTTTCTGCAAACATTCCCCGCGGAAACAGCCTGCAAGAAGATCTACAGCATTTTTTCTATTTTCATTTTGAAGCACTTAATCTTGAAGAAATGGAATTTATTAATCTCGATGAGTTGAATAACCAACAGGCCAAAATTATGGCCGATGCTACAATCAATGCCTATATCAAAGGGGAACCACTCGATTTACGTAGTTTAATTAAACAATACGAACAAGAATTATTTCAGACCATCACGACTGAGTTATCCATGTCGAATAGCGGAATTTTGGAAGAGTACCAGAAGGACAGTAATGTTTCTTTTAGCGCACTATCCTATTTATGGAGAAACCCTGCTTTAGCAAGAGCGAATCAATTCGTCAACGATCTAGCCAATGCCCACGGTTTCATTCAGGCCACCAGTTTTTCGACCCAGAACGAGAACTCCTTCTTAGCTATTCTCGATATCTACAATTACGCCATCCATAAAGATCGTATTGCCGAAGCAAAAACTGTACTGACGAGTCTTTTAGAACCTCTAAGACCTTTGCTTGATGAATACCGTGATATAGGACTGTATGAGAAGAATTTGATTTTGAAATTCATCAGAACCTTGATACCCCTGCTAATCGCGGTAGCAGTCATTGTAGGTTTAATGCTGTTGGTCAGTGCTTTAGCCTTATCTGAGTTAGCCTTATTAGCTGTTTTTATACCTGCTATCTTGATTGGTCTAGGAGTAGCTAGCTTATACGTAGCAATTAAGGATACTGTTTATAAAGAACTACGCGAAACTCTATATGGCGGCCCTTTCGAAATCCCTGAGTTTCAAGTGAACGAGCGCATGCTTAAAATTTTTGGTAGACCAATTGCGGAGCAAGTTAGAGTGTTTTACATACGCGAATTAATTCTTTGCGATCAGAAAGAAGAACAATTCCTGCAATTAAAAGAATACAATTTATTGACAGAGGAAGCCAAAAAGCAACGCGATGAAAACAGAGACCACAGATATCACCTCGCTTTAGAATGGTACGACATTCACAGCAATGGCAACTTAGGCATTGACCAAGTCCCAAAAATGGTGGACAAAACCCTAACCCAAACTTATAAAAAAGAATACGACCATTTGACCGCAGACCTCAAAGCCGAAGAAAATTCAATCAAACATTCTATCCATATAATATGCGAAGCTTTAAAAGCCAATCTAGTCCGCCCGGAAAATATGCCAGCCGCTGAAATCAAAGAAATCAAATACCAACCCGGCCTATTCAAAGCCCCTAAATCCATAGACCACGAAAACAAAATCCACGAAATTTTCCAACTCCGTGAAGTAATTAGCACCCAAGCGAGATAAAATTAAGCTAAATTCAAATTATTTAAATTTAGCTTAATTAGCTCTAGCACAATACCCAATTTAAGTTTAAAATACCCACCTCTCCGGGCCCATAGCTCAGTTGGTCAGAGCAGCGGACTCATAATCCGTTGGTCCTAGGTTCAAGTCCTAGTGGGCCCACCAATAAAATCAAGTAGTTACGAGTAGTTTTAGAAAATTCGAAAAAGTCATGTAGACGCAATGTAGACAGCTTAATAAAGGATTCTAAGAGTAGTTAGCTAGCCTTTAACACTTTGGATTCAATTAAGATTTTTTCATAAATTAATATTATGAGATTAATAAGATCATATTCTCTTGTCGGTATGTCATCATCAATTAAAATCCCCAATGCCCAACATAGTAAGACAATCTCTCTTTGGAAATGATTTATAAATGTTTCACTTGGGGCTAGGTTGAATGCTCCACCATCATGAGCATATAAAATTTTATTTCGTGCATTTGCACGCGAAGTTACAAACTCTTCGACTGTGCATTTTTCAGGGAGATACTCTAGAAATCGGCGATACCAAAGTTCAACTGTGTTATCCTCATTTTCCACTTCCAAGCTAATATTCTTTGGTATAGGTGAGATTAGCTCTTGATCGTCTAGCTTAATCAATAACCTAATATTATTTTCTTTTACTACTAGCTTTATTTCTTCGCTTTGGGTATCACCAAAAAATCTCATATCCTCTAATATATATGTGAGATAGTCTAAAACTGGGGCTAATGCGATCTTAACATAATGATTTTTAAAGTTACTTGTAAAGCGAATTCTGCCAAATTTTTTTATTTTTAATTGCTCAAATATACCAACTACAATCTCTTCCTCAGAGGCTACAAGTCTTATAAATGCCATTTCATCATCAAAACCGATTAATTTAATTGATTTGTTATAATGTTCTCTTGCCTTTAAATACCTGCTTTTTACTTTAGTTGGGGCTGAACTCAGGATAAAATTATTTAAATCTTCGGGAATTAACTTACCCCATTTAATTTTTTGCATAAATACTCCCTATTTATGAGAATTGGTAAGCACCCCGTTTACCAGTACTAGGGAAACCAACCCAATATTTCTTAATAAAAGAATAGCTGAATAACTAACGTATAAATAACCACCAGTAATACCTTACTATCCATTTTCGATATATATAAGCATACAATTGACCCAAAAGTAACCTGAAGGTTTAATGAAATATCATCATGTGCTATAATTGATTAAACCAAAATATTCCATTGGACGGAACTTTATTATGTTAGTAACTACTTATAAAAAGGCGATAATAGGTATTATTATTTTACTTGTTTCAACAAGCTGTTACTCTGACTCCGACAATTATTTATGTATAGAAAATCATTCTGTTGGATTTAAATATAATATGAAAACAAATGACTGGGAAAAAGTCCATTTCAATAGAGATAAATATATTATATCTAAATGTAATAGCTCCGATAAGCAATCATTTCTAACATATGATTGTAAATATAAACTAACAAAAGTAGGCGACACACAATCATCTGGTAAGTGTAATATTTATCACCCTAAAATCTCCATAATCTGTGAATCCTATCTTGATAAACTCAAACTTAACCTGAAAAATGGACGATTTATTTATGTCTATTCAGAAGGATATTGGAACTCAAATTTTGAGAACGATTCCCCCTATATGGCAATAGGTGTTTGCACACCATTCTGATGGAAAAACACACCATATCAGGCAGATTCAAATACAACTATCGAAAAAATATTACGCAGGTCCGGCATTTGACTATGGCCACTTCTCAAATTAAGTGTAAAAAAATTACTTCCATCAGCTGTGAAGGTTCAACGATATTGGGCCATCTTCATTACTAAGCTTGGCTTTGAGTACATCAAATGCTACTGCTTTTTTCTTATTAATCTAAATAATCTGGGATAAGATCCCGCTTCCCAAACTACCTTGCCACATCCAGGCTACGCTTGCTGCTCAAATCATTCGCTCGATTATTGAGGAACAGCATGATTAATAAATTTCAAATGAATTGGTTCAAATTTTACTTAAAATTTCATTATAATAAAATCAGCTGTATTGCTCATATTTTAGAAGGAATTAAAATGAAAGATTTTGAAAAGATTTTGATGGACTACTTGAATAAGTCACGTGAACTTGAGTCTGATACAATCAATGATCTTGAAAAACATCTATGGCTGGCTAACGCAGCTGCTGCAACAATCACAATAGGATATATACAATCTAAAGCTGAAGTTAATTGTTTACAACTTATAGGTGGCTGGGCATTTATATTAGGGATAATATCTCTTATGTTAATGAAATTTGTATCAGCATTTAATAGCTCAAGAGACCGCAAAAGATTTCAGGAAGCTAGCCCTAACATCACGGAAAATAATTGTAAGGAAAAAATAAAGGAGATAAAAGATAAAACTTTTGTTTGTCTGAGGAGGGCATATTTAATTTTACAGTATGGCTCCGGTACCTTGTTTATAGTGGGTTGTATATTAATTTTATTAGGAATAAATTAACAGGAAGTATCAGCATGGACATTAGTGAGGTTAAACAGTTTATAAATGATTACCTAAGGCAAAAGCCACATTATTCTGGAGACATAGAAGAAACAAATAATGGATTTCACATTACTATTAACAAAC
>SCSO01000040.1 GCA_004297865.1 Legionella sp. | reverse complement strand
GGAGTAAAAAAAGTAAAGGTTGCAATCTGATTAAGAATTTTTATCTAAAAACAAGGGATTACAAATAAAGCGGTTAAAAATTAACCTGCATTTACTAAAGATTTTACAAATGGAGCCGATAATAATGTCAAACGTCCTTGAGGAACCAATCATGGTTAGTCCAATTAACGATCTAAATAAGTTGAAGACCGTCGATGGAGAACATCGCAGCAAAATTTCCACTACGGAAAAAAATAATGGTCTTGATGTACTCTCTTCGCTTATGGACAGCGTTAATTTGAGTACTGAATCAAAGCATTTAGACGCTTTAAAAGCTTCCTTAAGAGACTCACCAGAGATAAACGAAGCTCGCGTTATGTATTTTAAAGCAGAAATAGAAGCGGATCGTTATGAAGTTAATAGTGACAAAATTGCTAAACAGTTGTTAAATAAAGTAGAGACGGTTTAATTTTTAGGGATGAAATGAATAATAACCAAGAAGCTAAGGAACTCATTAGCCAATTAGTACAAGAGATTAACTGGATTGAAGAACTCAATACCTTTTTATCAGAAGAAAAAATAGTCTTAGCTACACGTCAATTTGACAAATTGGAAGATCTTGCAGAAAAAAAGCAGCAACTTACTGCGAATCTTGAAGAAAGCGCTAATAAACGTGTATCGCTTATGACTCTAGGTAATAAAAAACCCGATAATCAAGCAGCGATGTTGGAGTTTTTAAGCAAATGCTCCGCGGAAGATGCACTACAAATTAATCAACTCAATAATAAACTCGCCGAAAAATTAATATATTGTCGTGACTTAAATACAGTTAATGGTCAGGTGATCGCGAACAATTTGCATACTCGTCAAGAAATTGTCAATGCACTGTCAGGAAATAAGGCTGTCGGTGTAAGTGTTTATACATCAAATGGCGAGTTGTCTACCCCTGCAGATACGAAGCATCATCAAGAGGCTTAAACTCACTCAGATTCTCGAAAATACTCTGTCATACCCGCGTAGGCGGGTATCCATCTCTAAATTGGCTCATCACCTTTGGAGAAATAGATTCCCGCCTTCGCGGAAATGACAGGGATAGTATTCCCTACTGCATTCGTAAAGCCGCATCCAAACGAATCACCTCACCATTAATCAACTCATTCTCAATAACATGCCCTACCAAAGCCGCAAATTCCTCTGGTTTTCCTAAGCGTTTAGGAAAGGTCACCGTAGCGGCTAATTTATCTTGCACCTCCTGAGGCATATTAAGCAGCAAAGGCGTCGCGATAAGACCTGGGGCTATGGTATTGACCCTAATCGCTGATTGCGCGAGTTCTCGAGCTGCTGGTAAAGTCATAGCTACAATCCCCCCCTTAGACGCACTGTAAGCCGCTTGTCCTATCTGACCTTCAAAGGCAGCAATCGAGGCCGTGTTGATAATCACTCCGCGTTCTTGCGAGCGATTATCTAACTCTAATTTAGACATAGCATGGGCTAATACGCGCATTACGTTAAAAGTACCTATTAAATTCACTTCTATGACCTCTTTGAAGGCAGATAAAGGCATAGGCCCTTCTTTACCTACAATGCGTTTTGCTGGAGCTATGCCAGCGCAATTAATACAAACCCTGGGCACCCCCAATTGACCAATCGTTTTTTCTAAAGCCTTTTCTACGGAATCTTCACTAGTGACATCACAGCTTATATAAAGATCTGCGACGCTGTCAGCCTCTTGTTGTTTATCCCAGATCACTACCTTCATTCCTTTGTCTTTAAGGTATTGCACACAAGCTTTACCCATGCCCGAAGCACCCCCAGTCACAAGAGCGATTTGTTGATTAAAATTCACGCGTTATCTCCATTGAGGTCATTAAATTAAAAATTTGAGTATAGCAAGGATGTATTTGACAATAAAAAAAATTTCTAATATAAAACTCCTCCAATATTAAATAAGGATATTTAAATGCTACAAAAACCTTCCTTGCTTTGCGCTATTTTACTAAGTGCCTCAAGTTATAGTATTGCTGGTGACATGGGGGATAAATCCTCTGCGCCTCCTTTACTGCATTTTAATTTGGGTATTGAAGGGGGTTTTTCAATCACCGGTGAAGCCAATTTTTATCCCGAACTTGCAGCTTCAGGTGTGGCTAATCCCATCATTACCTTGCCAGTCCCTAGTAATTCCGATTGGAATCGCAATTTTGGCTATTCAGGAGTTGTGGGAGCTTTTGTAGGTTATCAATATAATTCTAATTTGGGATTCCAATTAGGCTATAGGTATCGTAGTGATTATGATTGGCGGGTTAATGCTGCAATAGGTACCGATAGACTTTCCTATGCCATCGATGACATTACAGTTCAAAGCCTTTTATTTGATGTAAGACTAACACCTAGCTGTAATAGCCCCGTCATTCCCTATGTACAAGCTGGTATTGGTTACGCACGCAATCAGCTAGGTCAGATGAATGCCACCGAATTTTTGTTTGGAGAAACGACTGACGGATTTCAACAAATCAATGGTGCGAACACCAATAATTTTGCTTGGGATGTCGGCCTAGGAGTGAATTATGCTTTTGCATCTAATTTATTCTTTCGTCTAGGTTATACCTTTACTGATGTAGGTAGTGTGCAAACGGGGAATCATCAGACAGTACATATCAGTGGATTCTCTAATAATCTAGAGTCAACCATATTCCCATTTAAAGCCGAACATTTATTTTTACATGAGGTGGCTGTGGGATTAGGGTGGATTTTTTAGCAAAAAAAAAGGTTATGAAGATAGCTTCATAACCTTTTTATAGAATTAAACGAACTTATTTTTTTAAGCTTGAAGTAAAGCTTCTGAAGCTAGGCTTGCTTACTGCTTTCTTCTTGCCAGAACTAGTGTGTTTTACAATCGATTTAACCACTGATTTAGCAACACGCTTAATTGCAGGCTTAGAAACAGACTTAGAAGCGCGTTTTACAGTAGTCTTAGACACTGGTTTAGCAACACGTTTAGCAGTAGTTTTCTTAGCTACACGCTTAACAGCTTTTTTAGCAGTAGATTTCTTAGCTACTGGTTTAGCTTTTTTAGCAGTAGTTTTCTTAGCTACACGCTTAACTGCTTTTTTAGCAGTAGATTTCTTAGCTACTGGCTTAGCTTTTTTAGCAGTAGTTTTCTTAGCTACACGCTTAACAGCTTTTTTAGCAGTAGATTTCTTAG
>SCSO01000424.1 GCA_004297865.1 Legionella sp. | reverse complement strand
GCATATAATGAAGGTCTAGTTCATCAAGCTGTTGTTACCTATATGAATAATGCTCGTAGCGGTAACAGTGCTCAAAAAACTCGCGCTGAAGTACGTGGTGGCGGAAGAAAGCCCTGGAATCAAAAAGGTACTGGCCGTGCTCGTGCTGGGACGATTCGTAGCCCAATATGGCGTACAGGGGGAGTAACTTTCGCATCTAAGAAGCGTGATTACTCACAAAAATTGAATAAAAAAATGTACAAACGTGCATTACGTAGTATAATCTCCGAACTTTGTCGTACTGAAAGTTTGATTGTTCTAAGTGATTTTCAATGCACCAGCCACAAAACTAAAGATTTTATCAGTAAAATGAAAGAGTTAGATGTAAAGAATGCTCTTATCATTATGAGTGAAGTGGGTGAAAGTGAATATTTAGGTTCAAGAAACTTAATTGACTATGACATCTGCGATGTAACTACGATTGATCCAGTCTCTTTGCTGAGATATGAAAATGTCATCGTTACAGAAGCGGCAATTAAAAAAATTGAGGAACAGTTACAATGAACGCTGAGAGATTGATGATGGTTCTAAAAGAACCACATACTTCTGAAAAGGCTACTGTCATGGCTGATAAGTTTAAACAGGTCACTTTCAAAGTATTGAAAACTGCAACCAAAAAAGAAATCAAAATGGCTGTAGAGCATCTATTTAATGTAAAAGTTAAAAATGTATCTGTAATTAATGTGAAGGGTAAAGCAAAACGTTTTAAGCAAACTAGCGGTAAACGTAGCGACTGGAAAAAAGCATTTGTGTCTCTTCATGCCGATCAGGACATAGACTTTTCAGTTAATGAATAAGGCAGATTAAGATGGCACTATTAAAATCTAAACCTACATCGCCCGGGAAACGTGGCGAATTACGTGTGGTTCACCATAATATTCATAAAGGTAAACCGCATGCTGCATTGGTTGAGAAGCTCAAGAAAAGTGGCGGACGTAACAACCAAGGCAGAATTACAGTCAGACATATTGGTGGCGGACAACGTCAAAAGTATCGTTTGATTGATTTCAAACGTGATAAAGATGGTATTGAAGGACGAGTTGAGCGAATTGAGTACGATCCAAATAGAACGGCTCTAATTGCTTTGATTGTCTACAAAGACGGTGAGAGAAGATACATTATTGCTCCGGCTAATTTAGAAGTGAATGCGACCATTGTTAGTGGTGCGGATTCACCGATCAGTGTCGGAAACTGCTTACCTCTAAAAAATATACCAGTGGGTACAACTATACATTGCGTTGAAATGAAAGCAGGTAAAGGCGCTCAAATTTTACGAAGCGCTGGTTGTAGCGGACAAATCGTTGCGAAAGAAGGTATTTATGCAACGTTGAGACTACGTTCTGGTGAGATGCGAAAAATTCACGTCTTATGTCGTGCTGTAGTTGGTGAAGTTAGTAATAGTGAACACAGCTTAAGAGCATTAGGTAAAGCTGGTGCTAAACGTTGGAGAGGTATTCGCCCAACAGTACGTGGTGTTGCTATGAACCCTGTTGATCACCCGCATGGTGGTGGTGAAGGGCGTACTTCCGGTGGTCGTCACCCAGTTTCACCTTGGGGTTTACCAACTAAAGGTTACAAAACCAGAAGTAATAAACGTACGGATACTTTTATTGTCAGAAGACGTAAGAAGAAATAATTATTGTGAGGATATCAAGTGGCTCGTTCAATTAGAAAAGGTCCATTTATTGACCATCATTTGATCAGCAAGGTTGAAGCTGCTATCGAATCAAAATCTAAAAAACCAATTAAAACTTGGTCTAGACGTTCAACAATCGTTCCAGAAATGATTGATTTAACTATAGCTGTGCATAACGGCAAAGACCATATTCCTGTGTTTATCACAGATAATATGGTTGGTCACAAATTAGGTGAGTTTGCCATGACTCGTACGTTCAAAGGCCATTCTGGCGATAAAAAAGCCAAGGGCAAGTAAGGAGTTATGATGGAAGTTACAGCTAAATTAAAAGGCGCTCCATTATCTGCTCAAAAAGGTAGATTGGTTGCCGACATGATACGAAAAATGAGCGTATCAGGTGCACTTGATGTCCTCAAGTTCACTCCTAAAAAGGGTGCTAATTTGATGCTTAAATTATTAGAATCAGCTATTGCTAATGCTGAAAACAATAATGGTGCTGATATTGATGATCTTAAAGTAGGTATGGTCTGCGTTGATGAAGCGACAACTTTGAAACGTATTAGTCCCAGAGCTAAAGGTCGCGCAAATAGAATTTCTAAGCGCACCTGCCATATCACAATTAAAGTGTCTGACGAGGAATAGCAATGGGACAAAAAGTCAATCCTACAGGCATACGCCTTGGAATAACAAAAGATTGGAACTCTAAATGGTATGCTGGTAAGTCATATGCCAAGTTCCTAATTGAGGATATCAAGTTACGTACTGAACTCAAAAAGAAACTATATGCAGCTGCTGTAAGTAAAATTCTTATAGAAAGACCTGCTAATAATGCGGTTATTACCATACAAACTGCTCGTCCTGGAGTTATCATTGGTAAAAAAGGTGGCGGTATTGAAACCTTACGTAAGGAAATATCAGCTAGATTAGGTGTACCCGTACACTTAAATCTAGAAGAAGTGAAGAAACCAGAATTGGATTCTACACTTGTTGCTGAAGGTATTGCACAGCAATTAGAACAACGTGTGATGTTTCGACGTGCAATGAAACGTGCCGTAACATCTGCATTAAAAGCAGGTGCTAAAGGTATCAAGATTTGTGTAAGCGGTCGACTCGGTGGTGCTGAAATCGCTCGTAGCGAATGGTATAGAGAAGGTCGCGTGCCTTTACATACATTCCGAGCAGATATAGATTACGGAACTGCAGAATCTAAAACTACTTACGGAATTATTGGTGTTAAAGTCTGGATCTTCAAGGGTGAAGTTTTACCGCAAAAGAAAAGATCTTCTGACAACGACCAATGAGTGAGGATTAAGAATCATGTTACAACCAAAGCGAACTAAATATCGCAAACAGATGAAAGGTCGAAACCGAGGACTAGCGCTTCGTGGAAGTAAAATTAGTTTCGGTGAGTTTGGTCTGAAGGCGCTAGAACGTGGTCGACTAACTGCAAGACAAATCGAAGCTGCACGACGAGCTATGACACGTCATATTAAGCGTGGTGGTAAAATTTGGATTAGAGTTTTCCCTGATAAGCCGATTACTCAAAAGCCACTCGAAGTGCGTCAAGGTAAAGGTAAAGGTAGTGTGGAATATTGGGTAGCCCAAATCCAACCAGGTAAAGTTCTATTTGAAATGGAAGGTGTTTCTAAAGAGCTTGCTAAAGAAGCATTTGATCTTGCAAAAGCTAAACTACCATTCAAAGTTATATTTGAAGAACGGACGGTAATGTAATGAAAAAAACATCTGAATTGCGCAATCTATCTGTTGAAGAATTGCAATCTGAATTGCTTTCATTACGTAATGAACAGTTTAAATTACGAATGAAAAAAGCAAGTGGCTCACTAGATAAAACACATCTTATCACTTTGATGCGTAAGTCAGTGGCAAAAGTAAAAACAATCATGACTGAAAAGGCAGGTAAGTGATATGTCTACTAGTGAATCAAATGCCAGAACAATGGTTGGAAAGGTAGTTAGCGACAAAATGGATAAAACCATAGTTGTGATGATTGAAAGAACAGTCAAGCATCCTAAGTATGGTAAAATCATGAAACGTAGAACAAAAATCCACGCTCATGATGAAAAAGAAGTATGCCAAATTGGTAATACCGTTAAAGTCCGTGAGTCTAGACCACTCTCTAAAACGAAAAGTTGGGTATTAGTAGAAGTAATTTCTTGATCAACTCGTTTGATTTACTTTTAAATCCCTAAAAGGACTGATATAATCAGCAACCTTTTTCTGTTCGAAATTAGAGCTGGAGAGAAAAAATGATCCAAATGCAGACAGTGCTCGAAGTCGCTGATAACAGCGGAGCACGAAAAGTAATGTGTATTAAAGTACTTGGCGGATCACACAGACGGTATGCCCGTGTTGGTGATGTAATAAAAGTAAGTATTAAAGATGCCATTCCAAGAAGTAAGGTAAAGAAGGGCGCTGTAATGAAGGCCGTTGTTGTACGTACAGCTCAGGGCGTAAGAAGAGACGATGGTTCTCTTATTCGTTTTGATGGTAATGCTGCCGTGCTTTTAAATAACCAAAATGAGCCCATTGGGACTCGTATATTTGGCCCCGTTACTCGCGAGCTACGTGAGAAATTTATGAAAATTATTTCTCTAGCTGCTGAAGTATTGTGAGGAAGGATTAAATATGAAGCGTATTAAATCAGGTGATGAAGTAATCATCATCGCCGGCAAAAGCAAAGGTCATGTGGGTAAAGTACTACGAGTAGTAGATAATGGCGTTGTGGTTGAAGGCGGTAACTTAATTAAGAAACACGTTAAGCCAAATCCGCAAAAACCTGAAAATAAAGGTGGAATTATAAGCCGCGAGGCACCACTGCATATTTCTAACGTTGCACATTACAATCCGATTACAAAAAAAGCGGATAAAGTAGGCTTTAAATATCTTGATAATAATCAAAAAGTTAGATTCTACAAATCTAACGATGAAGTTATTGACCGTGTTTAAGTGGATGAATTGAAATGGCGACTAGACTTAAAGAATTTTACGATAAAGACATTGTACCCATGATGATGAAGCGTTTTGAGTACAAGTCTGTTGCACAAGTGCCTAAAGTTTTAAAAATTACCTTAAACATGGGTGTTGGTGAAGCTGTTGGCGATAAAAAGGTTATGAACCATGCTGTAGAGGACATGACTCTAATTTCTGGTCAAAAACCAGTAGTTACTAAAGCAAGACAATCGCTAGCAGGTTTCAAAATCAGAGAAGGATGGCCAATTGGCTGTAAAGTAACTCTACGACGTGATCGTATGTATGAGTTTCTTGATAGATTAGTTTCTATCACTCTACCACGTGTAAGAGATTTTCGTGGATTAAATCCTAAGTCTTTTGATGGTACTGGTAACTATAGTATGGGTTTACATGAGCAAATCGTATTCCCAGAAATTGATTATGATAAAACCGATGGCATCCGTGGTTTAGACATTTGTATTACTACAAGTGCTGAAACAGATGAAGAAGCAAAAGCACTATTAGAAGCTTTCAATCTTCCGTTGAAAGATAGAGATAAAAAATAAAAGGGTGAAATTGTGGCTAAAAAATCAATGCTTGAAAGAGAAGCCAAGCGTCGCAAATTGGTAGATAAATACCGTCAGCGCAGAACCGATTTAAAGAAGTCAATGAAGTCTTGCACTAGTTTCGAAGAAATGGCCAAGATTCAGAAGGAATTACGAGGACTTCCACTTAATTCGAATCCTGTTCGCAACAGTACACGATGCCAGCAATGCGGAAGACCTCATGCGGTTTACCGCAAATTTTCGCTTTGTCGTATTTGCTTAAGACAACAGCTAATGGTTGGTAATGTTCCTGGTGGAAGAAAATCCAGCTGGTAAATATTTATATTGGAGAACGATTGTGAGCATGCATGATCCAGTTGCTGATATGCTGACTAGAATACGAAATGGTCAACAAGCAAAGCATCAACAAGTAACGTTAGTTTCTTCTAAAATTAAAGAAGAAATTGCACGTGTTTTAAAAGAAGAAGGTTTTATCGAAGAATTTTTCGTTGAACCTTTAGAAAACAATCTTAAATTAATGACTGTAAAGTTGAAGTATTATTCTGGTAAGCCAGTTATTGATTTAATTAAAAGAATCAGTAGACCAGGTTTAAGAGTTTATAAGTCCTGTAAAGATTTAGCACCTATTCCCGGATTTGGTGTGGCTATACTAAGTACATCAAAGGGTATTATGACTCACGTATCTGCAAAACTGAAAGGTATAGGTGGTGAAGTCATTTGTGAAGTGGCTTAATACTTGAGAGGAATAAAATGTCTAGAGTAGCAAAAGCCCCTGTAGTGCATGCAGCAAACGTAGAAGTCACACTAGCTGATGGAGCAATTACAGTAAAAGGGCCTAAAGGTACACTAACTCAAAAAGTAAATAGGTTAGTGAGTATTACAAAGAGTAAAGATACTAATAATCAATTGGAGTTTGCACCTGCGTCAAACGATCCTAAGGGTTGGGCTCAGGCTGGTACTGCAAGAGCATTAGTTAATAATATGGTTCATGGTGTTACGGAAGGTTTTACAGTAACGCTTGAATTAGTTGGTGTAGGTTATAGAGCACAAGGCAAAGATAAATCTATTACCTTATCTCTAGGTTTTTCTCATCCTATTGAATACAGTTTACCAAAGGGTGTGACAGTTGAGACACCTAATAACACGACTATTATTCTTAAAGGTGTAGATAAGCAAGTTCTAGGACAAGTAGCTTCTGAAATTAGAGCATATAGACCACCAGAACCTTATAAAGGTAAAGGAGTTCGATACGCTGGTGAGCAAGTTGCTCGTAAAGAAGCGAAGAAGAAATAAGGTGTAACTTATGAATAAGCACAACTCACGTGAAAGACGTGGATTAAAAGCGAAAGCACTAATTCGTAAATCAGGTAGAGCAAGATTGGTTGTTTATAGAAGCAATAGTCATATCTATTCTCAAATCATTCAATCTGACAAACTTGGCGATAAGGTATTAGCTGTTTGTTCGACAAACGATACAGAGTTAAGATCCAGCCTTACGGGTAAAAATAAAGTGGAACAAGCCACTTTAGTAGGAAAATTACTTGGTAAACGAGCTGCTGAAAAAGGCATCACTCAGGTTGCATTTGACCGAGCTGGTTACAAATATCATGGCCGTGTGAAAGCCCTTGCTGAAGGTGCACGCGAAGCCGGATTAGATTTTTAAGGAAGGGTTATGGCATTCGAAGATACACCTAAATCAGATGGATACCAAGAGAAGTTGGTATCGGTTACACGTACAGCAAAGGTTGTAAAAGGTGGACGTGTATTTGGCTTTGCTGTTCTTGTCGTTGTTGGCGACGGAAAAGGTCGAGTCGGTTTTGGTAGGGGTAAGGCACGCGAAGTTCCAATAGCAATTCAAAAGGCGATGGACCAAGCGAAAAAGAATATGGTTTATATTCCATTATCTGGAAATACTATATTCCACGAAATCACTTGGAGTTATGGTGCTTCTAAAGTATTCATGAAACCTGCAAGCGAAGGTACTGGAATTATTGCCGGTGGTGCTATGCGAGCCGTTCTTGAAGTTCTTGGTGTACAAAACATATTAGCTAAGAGTATTGGTTCTACTAATCCAAGTAATATTGTACGTGCGACAATTGGTGCTTTATCCAATATCGGTACTCCTGATTATGTAGCTGCCAAACGTGGTAAAACAGTCGAAGAAGTGATGGCGGGCTAGTGATGAATAAAACAATCAAAATAACATTGGTTAAAAGTTTAATTGGCAGAAAGCCAAAACATAAAACTATTGCCAAACAATTGGGATTAGGCAAAACCAATTCAAGTGTATCTCATAACGATACTCCAGCAATTCGTGGCCTAGTTAATGAAATTAACTACCTATTGCTAGTAGAGGAGAGTGTATAATGAATTTAAATACGCTATCGCCAGATCCAGGTTCAAAACCTCCTAAAAAACGTTTAGGACGTGGTATAGGATCCGGTTTAGGTAAAACAAGTGGTAAAGGTCATAAAGGTCAAAAGGCCAGAGCGGGCGGTTATCATAAGATCAACTTTGAAGGCGGACAAATGCCAATTCAAAGACGATTACCTAAAATGGGTTTCAAATCAAGAGTGGGTCGTACAGTCGATCAGATTTGCTTGAGTGAACTTGCAAAATTAAATGCAGAAGTAATCGATTTAAAAGCTTTAAGAGAAGCTGGTTTAATCACAAGTGCTATTAAAGACGTCAAAGTGATTTTATCTGGGGAATTAACTACTGCCATTAAGCTTAAAGGTTTAAGAGTCACTAAAGGAGCTCGATCAGCCATTGAAGGTTTAGGTGGAAGCATAGAAGAGTAACTATGAAAAACCAAAAGCATAACGGAAGCCAATCTCGCGGAGGATTGGCTGAGCTAAAAGCAAGATTGATTTTCGTTGTTCTAGGCATTTTAGTCTATCGTTTGGGTGCGCATATTCCTGTTCCAGGTTTGGATCCAGCTCGATTAGCTAATTTTTTCAATGAACAACAAAATACGATTTTTGGTTTGTTTAATATGTTTTCTGGTGGTGCATTATCGCGTGTTACAGTATTTGCAATTGGAATTATGCCTTATATTTCGGCGTCAATTATCATCCAATTATTTTCAGTTGTCTCGCCTAAGTTAGAGCAACTTAAAAAAGAAGGTGAGTCAGGACGACGTAAAATAAACCAATACACACGCTATTTGACCTTGCTCTTGTCTATATTCCAATCATTAGGAATGGCGAGATGGTTAGCAGGTCAGCAAATTGCTTTGCAGCCAGATTTTTCATTTTACTTTACAGCAGTGGTTACTTTAGTCACCGGAACTATGTTTTTGATGTGGTTGGGTGAACAAATAACCGAAAAAGGTGTTGGGAACGGTATCTCGTTAATTATATTTTCAGGTATTGTTTCAAGTATGCCGGTAGCTATTGCCTCTGTTCTTCAACAAGTTAAAGAAGGACAAATGCAAGCGCTCACCCTAATTGTTGTTGCCTTTGTAGTAATAGCAGTAACAGGTTTTGTCGTCTTCATGGAGAGAGCTCAAAGACGAATTAGGGTGAATTATGCACAAAGAACTCAAGGTAGAAAAGTGTATGCAGCACAAACTAGTCATCTACCTTTGAAGATAAATATGTCAGGGGTTATTCCCCCCATTTTTGCTTCGAGTATCATTTTGCTACCAGCAACTTTAGCGCAATTCTTTTCACATACTAAAGGTATGAGTTGGTTAGCTGACGTTGGAATGGCTTTATCACCTGGTCAACCGCTTTATCTTATAGTTTATGCAATTGCGATACTGTTTTTTGCATTCTTTTATGCAGCTTTAGTATTTAATCCTAAAGATACTGCTGAAAACTTAAAGAAATCAGGTGCTTATATACCTGGAATTAGACCCGGTGAGCAAACCACTAAATATATCGACTCAGTAATGACAAGGTTAACGTTAGTAGGGGCTATCTATCTTGTTCTAGTATGTTTGTTACCGCAGATATTAATGTATACATGGCATGTTCCCTTTTATTTCGGAGGAACATCATTACTGATTATCGTTGTAGTTATCATGGATTTTGTAGCACAGATACAAGCTCATTTAATGACTCAACAGTATGATTCTTTAATGAAAAAGGCTAATTTTAAGGGTACTAAGTTACCTGGTCTATTATGATTTTTATTGGAGTTGTTAATGAAAGTTAGAGCATCAGTAAAGCGAATTTGTCGCAATTGTAAAATAATTAAAAGAAGTGGCACTATACGAGTAATATGCAAAGATGCTCGTCATAAGCAAAAACAAGGTTAATACCTACTTGATTTTAATTTATAAAAATAGTATTCTTCTGTCCCTTTCGACAGAACAAAATAACGTTCGGAGAAGCTAATGGCTCGTATTGCAGGCGTGAATATACCTGATAACAAACATGTAGTGATTGCATTAACAGCTATATATGGTATTGGTAAAACCACATCTTTAACATTATGTAAAACGGTTGATGTAGATCCTTCAGCCAAAGTATCACAATTAACTGAAGCTCAATTAGAGTCTTTAAGAAATGAAATAACTAAGTTAACAGTCGAAGGTGATCTACGTCGTGTTGTGACAATGAACATCAAGCGTCTTATGGACTTAGGTTGTTATCGTGGACTAAGGCACAGAAGAGGTTTACCCTTACGTGGACAACGTACAAAAACGAATGCACGTACCAGGAAAGGCCGTAGAAAAGGTAGTAATGTTTGATTTTTCATGTAGGAAAATAAGATGGCAATAACTAAGTCAAAACAGCAAAAAGTACGAAAAAAGACTAAGCATACCGTATCTGATGGTATAGTGCATGTTCACGCATCGTTTAATAATACGATTGTAACCTTCACAGATAGACAGGGTAACGCACTATGTTGGGCAACTTCTGGTGGCTCTGGATTCAGAGGCTCTAGAAAAAGTACTCCTTATGCTGCGCAAGTCGCGACAGAGCGTGCAGCTGCTGTTGCAAAAGAATATGGCATGAAATCTGTGGCTGTTTTCGTTCATGGTCCTGGTCCTGGTAGAGAGTCCACAATACGTGAATTAATATCCCAAGATTTTAAAATTGTTGAAATAACCGATGTCACTGGCATACCACATAATGGTTGTAAGCCACCTAAAAAACGTCGAGTGTAAGATTCAGGAGTAATGAATGGCTAGATATATTGGTCCAAGATGTAAGCTTTCACGTCGCGAAGGTACGGACTTATTTCTTAAAAGTGGTGTAAAAGATTATAAATCTAAGTGTAAGTCTGAAAAGCTACCTGGACAGCATGGCGATAAAAAGCCGCGTTTGAATAGCTACGGAATTCAGCTTAGAGAAAAGCAAAAAATTAAAAGATTATATGGTGTTTTAGAAAAGCAATTCCGCAACTATTATAAAAAAGCGGCTGGTCAAAAAGGATCTACTGGTGAAAACCTTATGTCCTTATTAGAAAGTCGGTTAGATAATGTTGTTTATCGTATGGGCTTTGCAAGTACTCGTGCTGAAGCAAGACAATTAGTTACGCATAAAGCGATACTTGTAAATGATAGCGCAGTTAACGTACCTTCTTATTTAGTTAAAGCAGGTGATGTTATTTCAGTTCGTCAGAAAGCAAGAGGTCAGGGCCGTGTTCAGGCTGCTTTAGCTTTATCTGAACAAAGAACAACATGCGATTGGATAATAGTAGATAATGATTCTTTTAAAGGAACCTTTACTACAGTCCCAACGTTAACTGATTTATCTTCAGACTACAACGTAAATCTAGTTGTAGAACACTACTCTAAGTAAGCTCGGAGAATAGCTGAATGTATACTGAAATCAATGAAATGCTGACGCCAAAAGTTCTCAAAGTACAGGCTGAGTCACCTTATAAAGTTAGGATTGTTCTAGAGCCTTTGGAACGAGGATATGGTCACACGATTGGCAATGCTTTGAGACGTATATTATTGTCATCTATGCCTGGCAGTGCAATTACTGAAGCCTCAATCGACGGTGTTCTTCATGAATACAGTACAATTGAAGGCGTTCAAGAAGATGTTGTTGATTTATTATTAAATCTTAAATTGGTTGCTGTTAAGTTAAGTGTTGGCGAAGAAGTCGTAGTCAACTTAAATAAGCAAGGCCCATGTCAAGTTACTGCTGGTGATATTCAATTAACTCATGGATTAGAGATTATTAATCCTGATCTCGTAATTGCTAATCTGAACGAGAAAGGCAAATTGAATATGACTCTTAAAATTGAGAGAGGCATTGGCTTCCATAATACAGATTCATTTGTTCGTCATTTAGATGATGAAGTTGAAAAGAAATCTGTTGGAAAACTGAAAATTGATAATAGCTTCTCTCCAGTTAGAAAAGTTGCTTATTATGTAGATAGCGCTCGTGTAGAGAACAGAACCAACCTAGATAAATTGACTCTAGAACTTGAAACAAATGGAACAATTGATGCTGAAGAAGCGATTCGTATTTCAGCTAGCATTCTGCAAAGACAATTGCATGCATTTGTGGATATGAAATTTGAAGAATCACGTTCTGACAATAAAGAACGTAATGATTTTGATCCTGTTCTGTTACGTTCTGTCGATGACTTAGAATTGACAGTTCGCTCTGCAAATTGCTTAAAAGCAGAAAATATTCATTATATTGGCGATTTGGTACAACGTACTGAAAATGAATTATTAAAAACTCCAAATCTTGGGAAAAAGTCCTTAACTGAGATTAAAGATGTTTTAGCTTCACGTTCATTATCGCTTGGTATGAAACTTGAGAATTGGCCGCCAGCGAGTCTGAGCGAGTAATATTTAGGAGTTTTTGTTATGCGTCACCGTAATACTGGCCGTAGTTTTAGCCGTACTAGTAGCCATCGTAAGGCTATGTTTTCTAATATGTGCTGTTCGTTGATCGAACATGAAATTATTAAAACTACTTTGCCTAAAGCAAAAGATCTACGCCGTTATTTCGAGCGTTTAGTTACTGTAAGTAAAGTTGATTCAGTAGCAACTCGCCGTCAAGTCTTTGATGTTTTACGTTCTAAGACTGCAGTAGGTAAGTTATTTACTAAACTAGGCCCGCGTTATATTGAAAGACCAGGTGGTTATCTACGTATCATCAAATGTGGATATCGTACTGGTGACAATGCGCCAATGGCTATTATTGAATTAGTGGATAGACCGGAAGCTGCTGACGACTCAGAAGAGTAGTTAATTTCAAAAAGCCCGCTGAAGCGGGTTTTTTTTTACTTAGTTTTTTTAATTATTGTAAATTGAGATAAATAAATTACAGTCCAACAAAGATTCCGAAAGATGTGGCTGCCGATGGGCTAGGGTTATACAGACCGAAGTCTAGCAAGTGCCATTTCAGCAATCTTCATTGCCACATCAGGTTCTGTGCCATCTTCATAATGCCAAGCAGCCGATAGGCCAGCATAGGCAAGAATCCATTGCAATAAACGTAAAGTATCTAAATTTGCAGCTTTTGCAACTACTACCAGTTGTTGTTCAAATCGTCCAGGGATACATGCTCTTGAACTAGGATTACAAAAAAGGTTTGCATATTCAAAACCACGGTCACCTATCAAACCCTTAGGATCTATTGCAAGCCATCCTCTATTGCCAAAGTCCAAGATATTCTCATGATGAATATCTCCATGTAATACGACAATCTCTTTTTGCTGATGTATTAATTGCTTAGCCATTTGATCCGCCTGCGCAAAGATACCTTTTCTTTGTTTGGCAGCCCGATCTAAAGATTTAAACCATCGTGCTAGAGGAACTAAAGCTAAAGTCTTGTGAGGCTTTTGCTGAGCATGTAATTGACTGATGACATCACAAATAATAACAGTGGCTTCATTATCTAACCCAGAATTAGCCATTTGTATTAAAGATTTTGTACCTTCTGCTCGTTCTAACAAAATAGCGGAAGCATGCTGAGCTAAAACCATAGCGGCACCCTGACCTTTCCACCAGCACATTAAATCATTTCCTAACTGTTCTTCAGACAATAGGGCAATTTTCAACATTGTAGGTTTATCTTGATAGGTCGACGGTAATAAGATACTGGTATTTGTTTGAATGGGCTCACCAACTGCGGTCAATTGCCAAAATTTAATGTAATAGTCTAATTGCTGGTCCATAGCGTCCATAAATAAATATTTGTTGGGAAGCAAAAGCTTAACAGTGAACTGTAGTTTGGGTCATTTGACCCAACCTACAATAATCTACCTCAGTACCAACCTCATGATATCTCTATCACAAACCCCAAACTAATTCTTGTAAATCCTTCATACTCGAAACCTGCTGCTGCCAATTATTAATGCGAATCTGTCGCGGCAAATGACTGTGTTGATGCAATAACATTAATGCAGTCATTTGTTGGCTGAATTTTTCCGTAAAAGAATTTTCGGTATAACCATAAGCTAACAAAAATTCCTTTAATAACTCTTTATTTCCTTGAATTAAAAATGCACCCGGTCCAAGTAAGTCATATTGAGGTAACCCCAACATCGCATCCCCAAAATCAATGAGTCCGGTGATATGCCAAATACCATCTACCTGGTTTACTAAGAAATTCATTGGGGTGTATTCCCCCGTTAAAAGTACCGGTTTGCTATAGGTCGGTAATTCAACGCTCTGGAGATAGTCCGGAATTTCATTAATTAATGTTGTAGGTAATTCATTAGCTTGATGTTGCGCAAAACAACCTTGTATTTGTCTCTGAATAAATTTAGGCCAATTGCAATCGATAGCTTCTAATCCTTGAGTATCTAAAGCATGTACCTCTTTAATCAAAGATCCTAATTCTCGTATTAAAACGATTTTATTATTTTGGCTCAGAGACTCCCACAGACCTTCTAAGAGCGTTCCTGGGAGTTGCGTCATAACAATATAAGGCCAACCGCATAATTCGCCGCTAAATTCAATATTTGGGGTTTTAACAGAGAGTTTATCCCGGAGATGTTGCATGACTAATAAGTCGCCACGGAATTGATCTTGATGACAAGGAAGAAATATCTTAATGACACGCTCATCTCCCAAGGCATAAACGAGATTACACCCGTCTGCAAAAAGAGTTAAAGGTTGATCGGGTAAATGATGACGCTGCATTATTTCTCGAGCTGCGGCAGTGAAATCAGTTTGATTCAACCGTAATTGTTCAAACTCCTCATAAGTGTTTACACTAGTTAATAGAGCTGAAATTTCTGAGTTTTCCATAGTCTTACTTACACAGGTTAATAAAAAGGCCATTCAATAATGGCCTTTTGTTCTATTTAAAATATTAGAACGGAATATCATCATCCAATTGATCAAAGGCATCCTGCATAGCCGCCGGTGCAGCTTGCTGCTGCGGTCTATTGCTAGCGTTTTGATTCATAGACGGTGCTGCTTGAGTTTGCGGCATGTCTTCATAACTGGGTGAGCCACCTTTACTATCGAGCATCTGAATATCATTAGCAATGATTTCCGTGGTGTATTTATCTTGGCCTTGTTGATCTTGCCATTTACGCGTACGTAAGCTGCCTTCAACATAAAGTTTAGAACCCTTGCGAACGTATTCACCTGCAATTTCACCAAGGCGGTTGAAGCACACCACACGGTGCCATTCAGTACGTTCTTGCTTATCTCCAGTAGTTTTATCTTTCCAAGTTTCACTGGTAGCAATTGATAAAGTCGTTACTGCATTGCCATTCGGTAAGTAGCGTACATCAGGGTCGACGCCTACATTACCTACTAATATCACTTTGTTAATTCCTCTTGCCATTAAATCTCTCCTGTATGCGAAAGTTAGAAAAACATTATACCTAATTTATGCAGTATTGCGTAGCGAGGGATTTATCTGGGATCAACAACAGGTTTCATATTAGCAGCGGTTAACAACCAAATCAAAGCGATTAAGGTATTCATTATGAAAATACCCTGACTACCATGCCATTGATAGACCACTCCTGCCAGAGAGCCACCGGCAAATAGACCTAAAAATTGACTGGTGGAGTAAACACCCATGGCAGTGCCTTTACTTTGTGGATCCGCTTGTTTGGAAATCAGCGAAGGCAAGGAGGCTTCGAGGAAATTAAAACTAATAAAATAAATAAACAGAAGGGTACATAACATAAGCCATTCCTGAGCGGTATAAGCCAATACGGCCTGACTTAGGCAGGTTATGAGTACCGATAATAAGAAAAGAGGTTTCATCCATTGTTTTTTTTCAGCCCAATAGATAAAGGGCATCATTAACACAAAGGAAAAAAACATCAGGGGCAAATAGAAATGCCACTCCGTACTTAAGTGACCTTGATTTACTTGTGACTTTAAAAGGATAGGAATTGTGAAAAAGCTAGCGGTCAGAATAAAGTGTTGGCAGAAGATACCTAAATTGAGACGGCGTAAATGATGATTATGTAAAACAGGTTTAAGTAAGGAAAGCTGCGCTTCACTTTGCTCATGAAAACTTTCTTTTTGTGGATTAGGGATAACCCAATGCAATAAAAATAAACCTAAGCTGGCCAAAAAGGCTGTGAAATAAAATATACCTGCAAGACCATAATGTTGACTCAGCGCCGGGCTCACTATCATAGCTAAACTGAAAGACAATCCAATAGTCATCCCAATCACTGCCATGGCTTTAGTGCGTTGCTGATTAGGAGTAAGATCAGCAAGTAAGGCAATCAGGACGCTACCAATGGCCCCCATGCCCTGCAAAATTCTTGCGAAAATCATACCATAGATGGAATGCGTTAAAGCGCCCATGAGACTTCCTAGAACGAATAATACTAATCCTATTGTAAGCATGGGTTTTCTACCTAAGCGGTCGGAAAACATACCAAAAGGCATTTGCAGTAGACCTTGAGTTAAACCATAACTTCCGAGGGCAATTCCAATTAAAGTGGGGGTTGCGCCTTCTAAATTGGCCGCATAAATCGTAAAGACTGGGATAAGTAAAAATAAACCCAGCATGCGAAAAGAGAAAATAGCCGCGATAGGAAAAACGGTTTTGGACCAGGGATACGTCATTCAGTAATGCACATCAATTCATTTGAGCAGATAGTACAAAGTTTAGGTATTTGAGACAAGCAGTTTCAAGTTAAATCTGGGTTTAAACATTGACAGATTGCAAGAATCGCGGTAGTTTGATGCCTTTTTATACTATAGGACCTCAGTATGAGTTTAGAGTTCGCTGGAAAAGTTGGCTTAATTACGGGTGGAGCTCGCGGTATTGGCAAGGCTACTGCTGTAAAACTTGCAGCTTCCGGAGCAGATATTGCGGTAGTTTATTACAACAGTTCTGATGAAGCCTTACAGTTGGTCCAAGAAATCCAAGACATGGGACGTCAGGCCATTGCCATACAGGCTAATGTGTCAGACCATCAATCAGTCAAAGATCTCTTCAGCCAATTTCGGGAACATTTTACTCGTCTTGATTTTCTAATCAGTAATGCCGCCAGCGGCGTATTAAAACCAGCTCTCAAAATGTCGACTAAACATTGGCGCTGGTGTTTAGAGACGAATGCCCTGGCTTTAAATCATTTAGTGTGCGAAGGCAAAGAGTTCATGGCTAAAGGTAGTCGGGTTATTGCTTTATCCAGTCTTGGTGCCGAGCGAGCTATCCCTAATTATGCTTTTATAGGTGCTTCAAAAGCGGCCCTAGAAGCTTTAGTCCGTTCTTTGAGTTTGGAGTTGGCAGTTGATGGAATTACCGTCAATACGGTCTCTGCAGGAGTGGTGGATACGGATGCCTTGAAGCATTTCCCTAATAGAGAGCAACTCTTGGATGAATACCAAGCGCATGCATTAGCTGATAGACCACTGACACCTGAAGATGTCGCGAATGCCATTTATTTACTTTGTAGACCAGAAGCAGCAATGATTAACGCGCATACTTTATATGTTGATGCAGGCTATAGTCGAGTGGGATAGTAAATAAGGAAATGAAATGTTCAAGCTTTTTTTAAAACCTAATTTTTCTTTAGTTCTACAAACCATGATTTTGCTGGCGGAAATTCAACCGGTTTTATCTCAAGACAGTACGTTCATTGGTACCATCCATTCCCCCACTCAGAGCAATACGAATCAATTTGATCAAATTAAAAGTACACTTGATAAAGCGATTTATCCCACGTGCATTATTTTCATGGTCCTTTGTTTAGGCATGACTGTGGCTTTGTGTCTACAATCCAGACCCATACGTGAAAAACTTTGTTCTTGTTTTTTTAAACCGCTACCCCCGCCACCAAAAACAAATGCAATTGAGCGCTGGGAAACAATAGAGGCTCGTGTAGAGACCTTATCAGACACAATTAATCGATTAAAAGATGATACTAATTTATCTGTAGTGGAAGCTGAGCAAATAAATAGTGTTGAGAAACGGCTTACCGAGTTTAAACTTTTAGATGGTTTTGAAGATAAAATAGACTATCAAATATTAGAAGATGCTCATATTACTGATGATGGGAATTCTTATACGAAACATCGGTTAAAGCAGCTGGAGGCGAATGAAAGTGCTACACCTCTAGATGGTAATAAAAAAGTAAAGATTATTCTTCGAAATTATGCATTGAATGATGCTATTAATGATTTTTTGACTAGAGCCGAGTCTCTCATAGAAGAGTTAGCTCAGACAATTAAAAGCATTCAAGACGCTCATTCGATAATAGGGGAATTGCCGCAAAGTTCTCCTGCAGCCGAAAGCACATCTCGACCTTTAATCGAACTATAAAGATTTCGTGAACCTATAATTGATCCTCTTGCAGGGAGAAATTTATAGCCTGTATTACGACTTCGTCTAATACAGGCTACGACCTACGCCCTAAATTAGAAAAGATTCCCGCCTGCGCGGGAATGACACAATTCAATTAATCTTCCAACACCGCCATTTCTAAAAGCTCAGTTAATGCTTTATTGAACTCCGCTTTATAGTAATAACCCAAACGCTCGTAACTGTCTTTAATATAGAAACTAATAATTTTATTGTTCTTATTATAATCAGCACCGTAAATTAATATCACATGATGATCGTTACTATATAAAATGGGGCGTGATTTTTCTAAGGATTGATTTATTTTTTTGATGAACGCAGCTCTAGGAATAAAATGCGTTTGTTCTCCGCGACGAGCATCTGGATCCAAACTATTGCCGATATATTCACTACCATCTTTAGAAATCGCATAATTAACCCAAGTGCCTTTGGGCATGACTTCTTGAGCGAAGTGAACTCGACTCATTTCATAGCCGTTAAAATAAGTCGTTGTGGCTGGGGTATAGCCAAAATAAACCGGTAATAAACTATCTGCACTTGCCTTTTGCTGCTCGGGAGTCGTGCCTTCAGCAAAGATGGAATAATACATATCAGTGTATTTCGGTGGTGAAATGACTTCGTGATACTCTTTAAAAGGTAGAGCACCTTGGTCTTTTAAAATATAATTCGCAGATAGTGGTGTCCCACCTTCAGCCCAACATTTCTTATATTTTTTAGGGTCTAAATGATCCTCTTCACCAGCAATTTTTAAATCAATACGATCTTGTAAATTAAAGTATTGCATAGCTCCGCGAGAAAATTCTAAGGTGGTGCTAGGATGCTGAACTAGATATAAGGTTTCTAAGGCATTGAAAAAGGCATAAGACCAACAGAGACAGGTTTCTTGTTGATCAAAACCACGGCTAACCGGCAAAATAATGCTTTTATAAGCTGTGTTTTGTAGACCTTGCTGCTGGGTTTCTTGATAAATAATTTTATTTCGCAATTGTTCAGCGTCTTGAATAGTACTGCCGGCTGCAAAACTGCTATTGGAGAAAATAAAACCTCCAGCGATAACTGCAAAAGAGGCAGCTAGTTGATTCATATAATTATGCAATTTAAGTCTCCCTGATTTGTTCAAAAATACATCAATTCATTTGATGAATTACCCTTAAGGTAAGAAAGACTTTAGCATTGTCTTATTAAAAAAAGTAGAACCTTCTTTATGGGGCTTGGGCTCGTCCACAGGCCTGGGCTCGCCTCTACGGTAAAAGTTTGGTACCTGAAATTTATATGATATAATCGTGGGCTTTGTGAACTGTCTGAGCTCTGAGGATGAAATATGAATGTCGCTGATGTTTACCCTAAAGTACGGGAAATTATTGCTGAAGTGTTAGTTATCGATGAAGATGAAATCAATCAAAATAGCCGTTTAATCACAGATTTAGGGGCTGAATCTATTGATTTCTTGGATTTAGTTTTCCAGCTGGAAAAAGAATTTAAGATTAAAATTCCTCGTGGGCAATTAGAGAAAAATGCTCGCGGTGACTTGGCCGAAGATGAGTTTGAAAAAGGTGGGGCTTTAACGCCTGCAGGCCTGCAAGCGCTCAAAAATTACTTAAGTGAAATCCCTGAAGATCAATTCAAGCCTAATTTGAAAGTGAATGAGATCCCCATGTTGTTTACTGTGGAAACATTCTGCAAATTAGTCGTTGCTGCAGTGCAACAACAGTCAGCTGAAACAGTCGCCTAATGCGCTTTTTATTTGTAGACCGAATTGTTGAAATGACCCCTAACTCTTGGGTTAGGGGGCTAAAACACGTTACCCGCGATGATCCTTATCTCACGGTTGATGCACATGGTCGTCCTTGTTTTATTTCTTCCCTCATTGGGGAAACCTTAGGTCAATTGGCTGCATGGAATGTTATGCATCACAATGACTTCCAAAAAAGACCGGTTGCAGGCATTGTAAGTTGCGCTCGTTTACATCGTCCGGCTTACGTTGGTGAAACCCTCTTATTAGAATCACATATCGATGTGGTCGATGAGCACTCCGTAGAATATCACAGCATTGCTCGGATAGGTGATGAAACCGTTTTTAGCATAGAAGGGGCTATAGGTCCTTTATTGCCAATGAATGATTTTATTAGTAGCGAAGAAATCCAACGACAGTTCACCGAAATATATAGACCCGGTGATTGGTCAACCCTAAGCCAAAATAGCCAAAGCGCTCAAGATATTTTACCAGTGGGCCAACGTCCGACAGCGGCTCCTATGTTATTTGATCGTATTCTCTCGTGTGTCCCTGGTGAAACTCTAACTGCAGAAAAACGAATTACTCGAGCTGCACCTTATTTTCCGGATCATTTTCCTAATAAACCTGTTTTACCGCTCACCGTTTTATTGGAATGTAAATTAAATTTAGCTTATGAG